>CAZFRK010000281.1:0-4428 GCA_964521375.1 uncultured Rhodobacterales bacterium | reverse complement strand
ATGCCGCGCGCCGACAGATTGGCCTGATTGTAGAAGATGCGCCCGAAGTGTTCCTTGTCGGGGAAAACTTCGTCCTGGCGCGGCAGGAAGGCGCCGCCGCTGTCGACCAGATAGACGCAGGGCAAGTTGTTCTCCAGCGCCACTTCCTGGGCACGGAGGTGCTTCTTCACCGTCATCGGGTAGTAGGTGCCGCCCTTGACCGTGGCGTCGTTGGCGACGATGACGCATTCGACGCCCGACACGCGACCGATGCCGGTGATGACGCCCGCCGCCGGGACGCCGCCGTCCTCGTACATCTCGTGGGCGGCCAACTGGCTCAGCTCCAGGAAGGGGCTGCCGACGTCGAGCAATTGGCGCACGCGGTCGCGGGGCAGAAGCTTGCCGCGCGACAGATGCTTGTCGCGGGCCTTCTCGCCGCCGCCCAGCTTGACGCGGGCGACTTGGGCGCGCAGGTCGGCGACAAGTCCGCGCATGGTGTCGGCGTTGGTCTTGAACACTTCCGATCGTGGGTTGATCGCGGATTTAAGGACCGTCATGGACGTTATTGCCTTTCCTAACCCCAGGTTTTTTCCTCGGCGACCGGGCCGCCGTTGTTTTTCCAGGCCGAGAAGCCGCCCTCCAGGTGGGCGACGGGGCCGTATCCCATGTCTTGCAGAGCCTTGCAGGCCAACGCCGAGCGCCAGGCCGAGGCGCAGAACAGCAGCGCCTTGCGGCCCTGTCCGAGCGTGTCCTTGTAGTAGGGGCTGTCCGGGTCGACCCAGAATTCCAGCATGCCGCGCGGGGCGTGGAAGCTGCCGGGAATGGTCCCGGCGCGCTCCAACTCGCGCACGTCGCGGATATCGACGAACAGCCAGTCCGGGTCTTCCAGACGGGCCAGCGCCTCGTCCAGGGGCACCGTCTCGATCGCGGCGTAGGCCTCGTCGAGCAGCGCCTTGTAGCCCTTGGTCAGCGGCATGATGGTCCGTCCCCTAAAGAGTCTGGCGGGTGGAGTAGGGCGGACGCCCTACCAGCCGCCGCTTTCCAGCCATTCCTCGACCATCCACAGACGGTCGGCGCCCCAGAAGCGTTGGCCGTCGACGACGAAGAAGGGGCTGCCGCAGACCCCGGCCTTGATGGCTTCGGCGACGGCGGCCTTGACCCGCTCCTTGACCGTGTCGGTGGCGATGGCCTCCTTCAACGCGGCGCCGTCGACGCCGACGCCGTCGGCGAGGGCGGCCACCACGTCGGGGTCGGTGATGTCGCGGTCCTCGGTGTAGAAGGCGTCGAAGCAGGCCAGCGCGAAGTCCTTGGCCTTGTCGGCGTCGGTGTCGGCGACCCAGTAGAAGCCGCGCGCCGGGGCCAGGGCGGCGATGGGGAACTTGGACGGCAATTTATAGTCCAGGCCATAGAGGCGGGCGAAGCGCGGCACGTCCTCGCGCAGGTAGTCGCCCTTCAGCGGCTGGCCGAGCAGCGGAACGTTGCCGCTTTCCTTCATCACCGGGCCGAGCAGGAAGGGCCGCCAGCGGACGGTCCGCCCGTGATCGTCGGCCAGATCGTCGATCTGGTTGGCGGCGATGTAGGCATAGGGGCTGGAAAAGTCGAACCAGAAGTCGATGGGCTTCGCCATGGACCTTAATCCTCCTGGGCGATGGCGCGGGCGATGACCATGCGCTGCACGTCGCTGGTGCCTTCGTAGATCTGGCAGACGCGCACGTCGCGGTAGATGCGTTCGACCGGATAGTCGGCGACATAGCCGTAGCCGCCCAGCGTCTGGATGGCGTCGGAGCAGACTTTCTCCGCCATTTCGCTGGCGAACAGCTTGGCCATGCAGGCCTCGGTCAGGCAGGGCTGCCCGGCGTCGCGCAGACGGGCGGCCTCCAGCACCAGATGGCGGGCGGCCTCGACGCGCACCTTCATGTCGGCGAGGCGGAAGGCGACCGCCTGATGGTCGATGATGGCCTTGCCGAAGGTCTTGCGCTCCTTGGCGTAGTCGCGGGCGAATTCATAGGCCGCGCGGGCCATGCCGACGGACTGGCTGGCGATGCCGATGCGGCCGCCTTCCAGGTTGGCCAGCGCGATCTTGTAGCCGTCGCCCTCGTGGCCCAGCATCAGATTGGCGGGCAGGCGCAGATCCTCGAAGGCGATCTGGCAGGTGTCGGAGGCATGCTGGCCCAGCTTGTCCTCCACCCGGACCACCGTGTAGCCGGGCGTACCGGTCGGCACGATGAAGGCCGAAATGCCCTTCTTCCCGGCCTCGGGGTCGGTCACGGCGAAGACGATGGCCACGTCGGCCTCGC
This sequence comes from uncultured Rhodobacterales bacterium, assembly GCA_964521375.1. GTDB lineage: Bacteria > Pseudomonadota > Alphaproteobacteria > Rhodospirillales > Rhodospirillaceae > CAZFRK01. The sequence goes on along the minus strand of CAZFRK010000281.1, from coordinate 2,152 downwards.
GGCCCGAGGTGATGAACATCTTGGTGCCGTTGAGCACCCAATGGTCCCCGTCCTTCACCGCGCGGGTCTTCAGGGCGGCGGCGTCGGACCCGGCCTGTGGCTCGGTCAGGCAGAAGGCGCCCAGCATCTCGCCGCGCGCCATGGGCTTGAGGAAGCGGTCCTTCTGGGCGTCGTCGCCGAACTTCAGGATGGGCATGCAGCCCACCGAATTGTGCACGCTCATGATGGTGGAGACGGCGCCGCATCCGGCGGCGATTTCCTCCAGCGCCAGGGCGTAGGCGACATGGTCCATTCCGGCGCCGTCGTACTCTTCCGGGACGACCATGCCCATGAAGCCCAGCTCCCCCAGGCCCTTGACCGCGTCACGCGGGAAGGCGTGGTCGCGGTCCCAGGCTTCGGCGTTGGGCGCCAGTTCCTTGCGGGCGAAGTCGCGCGCCGTCTGGCGGGCCATCTGTTGCAGCTCGTCGAGCATCATCTTGAACGTTTCCTCCCCGCCTTTTCGCGGTTTCTGTGGGTGCCGGTATTGGCCCGGCTTACACCATGGGTTCCCAGGTCTCGCCGTCGTCGGCCAGGCGGTAGAGGCGCCCTTCGCGCATGTCGAACCACCAGCCGTGGACGGTCAGGTAGCCGGATTCCTCGCCCGCCGTGACGAAGGGGAAGGAGCGCAGGTTGGCGAGGCTGCGCTTCAGGGTCTCCTTGGAGGCGCAATCGACGTCGGTGTCGATGTCGCAGCTTTCCATCAGCGAAATCCAAGGATTGATGAAGGGACGATCCGCCGGTTCGTCGTGCTTGGCCTGGACCAGGGCCTTGATGCCCCCGCAATTGGAGTGGCCCAGGATCACGCAGTCCGACACCTTCAGGTCGCGGATGGCGAACTCCAGCGCCGCCGAGGTGCCGTGATGGCGACCGTCCGGCTCATAGGGCGGGATCAGGTTGGCGACGTTGCGGATGACGAAGAGTTCGCCGGGTTCGGCGTTCATCAGGATCGCCGGGTCGACGCGCGAGTCCGAACAGGCGATCAGCACCACCTGCGGCTTCTGGATGCCTTCCACCAGCGCCGAGACGCGCTCCGGGCGCTGTTCGTAGTAGGCCGCCTTGAAGCTGCGGAAGCCGGCCACCATGCGTTCGATGGTCTTCATTTGAGTGGTCACCACGGAATCTCCTGCCCCTGTTGGTCGAAGAAGCGGCCCGCCGTCTCCCGGGAGGCCCGCGCGATCACCGCGCGCATCCCGGACACGCTTTCGGGCGCGTCGATCAGGCCGTTCGGGCCGCCCATGTCGGTGCGGACCCAGCCCGGATGGAGAATGACCGTCAGGATGCCGTCGTCAAGCAGATCGCGGGCCATGGAGACCGCCACCGCGTTGGCCGCCGCCTTGGAGGCCCGGTAGACGTAGGCGCCGCCGCCGCCGTTGTCGCCCATGGACCCCATCTTCGACGACACCACGGCGACCGTCGCCGTGCCCTCGGCGTCGGCGGCGGCCTTCAGGTTTCCGGCCAGCGCCTGGGTCAGCGCCAGCGGGCCGAAGCCGTTGATGGTCACGGTCCGTTCGAAATCCTGGCGCGTCACCGACCCGAAGACACGGCCCGACGGCGCGCTCATGACGCCCGCGTTGTTCACCAGCAGGTCGATGGGCAGGCCGCCCAGGCGTTCGGTGAAAGCCTCGACCGACGCCTCGTCCACCACGTCCAGCGCCTCGACGCGCGCGCCCAGCCCACGCAGCTCCGGAGCGGCCTCCGGATCGCGGCAGCAGGCGATGACCTCCCAGCCGTCGGCCATGTACTGGCGGACGAACTCCAGGCCGAGGCCCCGGTTGGCGCCTGTAATCAGGACTGTCGGCATCAATACCTCCGTTGGTCAGGAAAACACTGTCCAGAAGGTGAGGGCGGGACGGGCGGATTTCCACGGGGCCGCCCCACGATCCCGTCCCGGTCGGGGAGGACCCGACCAGACTGGACACCGCGGGGCGAACCGTGGCCGGTTCAGTGAACCTCGAGCGCGATGGCGGTGGCTTCGCCGCCGCCGATGCACAGCGACGCCACGCCGCGCTTCAGGCCGTATTCCTTCAGCGCCTGGATGAGCGTCACCATGATGCGGGCGCCGGACGCGCCGATGGGATGGCCGAGCGCGCAGGCGCCGCCGTGGACGTTGACC
>CAZFRK010000280.1:0-4454 GCA_964521375.1 uncultured Rhodobacterales bacterium | reverse complement strand
CTGGTGAAGTTCAAGAAGCTGGCCGGCGGCGGCTACTTCAAGATCATCAACCGCATGGTCCCGCTGGCCCTGAACACCCTCGGCTACACGCCTTCCCAGATCGAGGAGATCGTCGGCTACGCGGTCGGTCACGGCGGCCTGAAGGACGCCCCGGACATCAACCACGACTCCCTGCGCGCCAAGGGCTTCACCAAGGACGCGCTGGATAAGCTGGAAGGCGCCCTGAAGACCGCCTTCGACATCAAGTTCGCCTTCAACAAGTACACGCTGGGCGAGGACTTCTGCATCCATCACCTGGGCCTGAAGCGCGACCAGCTCGACGACATCGGCTTCGACATGCTGGCCGCCCTTGGCTTCACCGCCAAGCAGGTGGAGGCCGCCAACACCCACGTCTGCGGCGCCATGACCCTGGAAGGCGCGCCGCACCTGAAGGCCGAGCACCTGCCGGTGTTCGACTGCGCCAACCCCTGCGGCCGCGTCGGCAAGCGGTACCTGAACGTCGAAAGCCACATCCGCATGATGGCCGCCGCCCAGCCGTTCATCTCGGGCGCCATCTCCAAGACCATCAACATGCCCAACGACGCCAACGTCGAGGACTGCAAGGCGGCTTATGAGCTGTCCTGGAAGCTGGGCATCAAGGCCAACGCGCTCTACCGCGACGGCTCCAAGCTGAGCCAGCCGCTGTCCGCCGCCCTGCTCGACGACGCCGACCTGTCCGAGGACGAGGAGGAGACCATCACCAAGGTGGTCGAGGCCCCGGCCCCGGATCGCGCCGCCCTGGTCGCCGCCAAGGCCAGCGAGCAGGTCTTCAAGGCGGTGCGCCGCCGCCTGCCCGACCGCCGCAAGGGCTACACCCAGAAGGCCGTCGTCGGCGGCCACAAGGTCTACCTGCGCACCGGCGAATACGAGGACGGCACGCTGGGCGAACTGTTCATCGACATGCACAAGGAAGGCGCCGCCTTCCGCTCGCTGATGAACAACTTCGCCATCGCCGTCTCCATCGGCCTGCAATACGGCGTGCCGCTGGAGGAATTCGTCGAGGCCTTCACCTTCGTGCGCTTCGAGCCGTCGGGCATGGTCGAAGGCAACGACACCATCAAGATGGCCACCTCCATCCTCGACTACCTGTTCCGCGAGGTCGCCATCTCCTACCTGGGCCGCAACGACCTGGCCCACGTCGAGCCGGAGGACCTGACCCCCGATTCCATGGGCGACGGTCACGAGGAAGCCGACCTGGATCACTGGGGCGGCACCTTGGTGGAGCGCACCGTGTCGAAGGGCTACATCCGCTCGTCGGACCTGTCGAACCTCTACGTCCTGCGCGCCGACGAGGCCAAGAAGGCCGCCGTCACCGCCCAACTGGCCGCCGAGGCGACCGGCGCCGCCACCGGCACCCACGGCCATACCCACACCCACGTGGAAAAGACGGTGATCGACATCGACAGCGACACCACCACGGCCACCATCGGCGCCGTCGACGACCGCCTGAACCGCATCCGCGAAGCCCGCATGAAGGGCTACGAAGGCGACAGCTGCTCCGAATGCGGCAACTTCACCCTGGTCCGCAACGGCACCTGCCTGAAGTGCGAAACCTGCGGCAGCACGAGCGGCTGCAGCTGATCAAATAATGACTTCCGCCCCCTGAGCGTTTCAGCGGGCGGAAGTCACAGCCATTTAATGCGCCGGTCGAAATATACAGGCGACAAAAAATGAAGATTTTTATTAGCTGGAGTGGGGAGCGTAGCGAAACTCTCGCGAAAGCTCTACGCGACTGGTTCCCTCTCGTTCTTCACTACGTAGAACCCTGGCTGTCCCAGTCCGACATTGAAGCTGGGGAAAGGTGGGGGGTTGAAGTAGCGAAAGAGCTAGAGTCCTCCAACTATGGCGTCATCTGTGTTACACGCGAGAATATTGCGTCTCCATGGCTGCTATTTGAATCAGGTGCACTCGCGAAGTCTATGCAGGAAGGGCGGGTAATCCCGCTATTGCTGGATCTGGATTTCAAGGAAATTTCCGGTCCTTTAGCACAGTTTCAGGCAAAAAAGGCAGAACAAGAAGGCATTAAGGAGCTTGTTGTCAGTCTCAACAAGGCGGCTACCACGCCAATCCCAGATCAACAGCTTGAGAAACTTTTCGCGGCTCTATGGACGGACCTAGACAACACCATCACTGCGATCCCCAAGCAAAAAACCGCACCCAGAAACTCCAGACCACAAGGAGATATTCTTGAGGAGTTGGTTTCTAGCGTCCGAAGCGTGGAAATGCGTATCCGAGACAGCATTGATGAGGATCCCTCCTGGCGACGCTCTCGGCGTTCTCGCGCTCATCCCATGATGCTGATGGATATTTCTCGCCGCATAAGCGGGGGAGTCCGCGACCCAGTTTTCATTCTAATAGCTGCAAGCGCGCTCCGCGATACGGCACCATGGATATACGAACTAGCGCTTGAAGCCTATCGCTCGATGAAGACGAGAAAAGAACCGACCGCACCGCAAGCTTACCGAACCCTGCTTGCTTCCCTCGAAGTCCTCACTGACGGGCCTTTTTGCGAAGAACTTGGCATCGACAGGAAGATGCTCCACATGTTTCACGATACGCTCCGAGAATGGTATCGATTGCCCCAAAATTTGAAGTAGCCGAATGGGTTCCCACTAGGCGCGCCAAGAAATCAGTCCGATCAATTGGGACTGCAATCGGTGGGATCGGCTTAAGGGCTAAGAGGGATGCAAGGGCCTGTGGCCCTTGCCGGGTGCGGGCGGCGCCCGCGTTTAGCTGCGCAGTCCCGGCGCTTCCTGACCAGTGCTTTCCACGTATTCCGTATAGCCGCCACCGTAGAGGTGGACGCCGTCGGGGGTCAGTTCCAGGACGCGGTTGGACAGCCTCCCTAAGAAGTGGCGGTCGTGGGAGACGAAGAGCATGGTGCCTTCGTAGGCCGCGAGCGCCTGGATCAGCATCTGCTTGGTGTCCAGGTCCAGGTGGTTGGTCGGTTCGTCGAGGACCAGGAAGTTGGGCGGATGGTAGAGCATCTGGGCCATGACGAGGCGGGCCTTTTCGCCGCCCGACAGGACGCGGCAGGGCTTTTCCACGTCGTCGCCGGAGAAGCCGAAGCAGGCGGCGAGGGAGCGTAAGGACCCCTGGTTGGCGCGCGGGAAGCGGTCTTCCAGGGATTGGAACACCGTGGCGCCGCCGTCCAGAAGTTCCATGGCGTGCTGGGAGAAATAGCCCATCTGGACGCTGCCGCCGACGGTGACGGTTCCGGCGTCGGGCGTCGAGGCTCCGGCGATCAGCTTCAGGAGGGTGGACTTCCCGGCCCCGTTGACGCCCATGACGCACCAGCGTTCCTTGCGCCGGATGGTCAGGTCCAGGCCGTCGTAAATGGTCTTGCTGCCATAGGCCTTGCGGACGCCCTTCAGGACCGCCACGTCCTCGCCCGAACGCGGGGCGGGCGGGAAGTCGAACCGGACGGCCTGACGACGGCGCGGCGGCTCCACGCGGTCGATCTTGTCCAGCTTCTTGACCCGGCTCTGTACTTGGCTGGCGTGCGAGGCACGAGCCTTGAAGCGTTCGATGAACCTCAGCTCTTTGGCCAGCATGGCCTGCTGGCGCTCGAATTGCGCCTGCTGCTGCTGTTCGTTGAGCGCCCGCTGCTGTTCATAGAACAGATAGTCGCCGGAATAGCTGGTCAGCGATCCGCCGTCGATCTCGATGATCTTATTGACCACGCGGTTCATGAATTCGCGATCGTGCGAGGTCATCAGAAGCGCGCCGTCATAAGTCTTCAGGAAGCCTTCCAGCCAGATCAGGCTTTCCAGGTCCAGGTGGTTGCTCGGCTCGTCGAGGAGCATGGCGTCGGGCCGCATGAGCAGGATGCGGGCCAGGGCGACGCGCATCTTCCAGCCGCCGGACAGGGCGCCGACGTCGCCGTCCATCATCTCCTGGTTGAAGCCGAGGCCCGCCAGAACCTCGCGCGCCCGCCCCTCCAACTCATAGCCGCCCAGTTCCTCGAAACGGGCCTGGACCTCGCCGTAGCGTTCCAGGATGGCGTCCATCTCGTCGGCCCGGTCGGGGTCGCACAGTGCCGCTTCCAGCTCGGCCAGGTCGGCGGCGACGACGCTGACCGGCCCGGCGCCGTCCATGACTTCCTTGACCGCGGCGCGCCCGGCCATCTCGCCGACGTCCTGGTTGAAGTAGCCGACGGAGACCTGCCGCTCGACCGACACCTGGCCCTCGTCGGGCGGGTCCTCGCCGGTGATCATGCGGAAGAGCGTCGTCTTCCCGGCCCCGTTGGGTCCGACGAGGCCGACCTTCTCGCCCCTGTTGAGGGCGGCGGAGGCCTCGACGAAGAGAAGCTGGTGGCCGTTCCGTTTGCTGATGGATTCGAAGCGGATCATTGGAAAATCAGGACTCCCGTGGCGCGATGGCGCCCCTTATGCCACAGGAGCGGCGTCGGGGCA
>CAZFRK010000279.1:0-4469 GCA_964521375.1 uncultured Rhodobacterales bacterium | reverse complement strand
CAGGACCGGCACGACCCAGGTGGAGGCGTTGAAGAGGAAGTCCGCTATCCCGCCGTCCAGCTCAAACATCCGTCTCTCCTCAGGTGGTCAAAAGGCGTCTCAGGTCACGTTCGGCGGCGGTCGTCGCCAATGGTGGCGGCGCCGGGTTCCGCATGTCCAGCGCCCTGGCCCAGCGGGACTGGGCGGCGTCGTCCAGGGGTCCGCATCCGGCGGCGACGGCGGTCATCTCGCTCATCTCGCCATTGCAGTGCAGGACCAGATCGCAACCCGCCTCCAGGGATTCCCGCGCCCGATCCGCGAACGGCCCCTTCAGCGCCTTCATGGACAGGTCGTCGGTCATCAACAGCCCGTCGAAGCCGATGGCCCCCCGGATGATCTCGCCTATGACCGTCGGCGAGGTGGTCGCCGGACGCGCCGCGTCGAAGGCCGTATAAACGATATGGGCCGTCATGCCGAAGGGCGCATCCCTCAGCATGCGGAAGGGTTCGAAATCGTTGGCCTCGAGGTCGGCCCGCGACGCCTCGACCACCGGCAGGGCCTCGTGACTGTCGGCCATGGCCCGGCCATGGCCCGGCACATGCTTGACCACCGGATGCACCCCATGGGCCAGGAAGGTATCGACCACCACCTTCCCCAAGGTCCCGACGACCCGCGGATCATCGCTGAAGGCGCGGTCGCCGATGATGTCGTGGGCGCCGGCGATGGGCACGTCCAGGACCGGCGCGCAGTCGGCGTCAACGCCAAGGCCCCGCAATTCGTCGGCCATCAGGGCGATATTCAGGGCCAGCGCCCGGCGTCCGGCCTCGGCGTCCCTGGCGAACAGGTCGCCGAAGGGCCGCATGGCAGGGGCATCCCGCCAGGTCGGCGGACGCAGGCGGCGGACCCGTCCGCCTTCCTGGTCGATCAGGATGGGCGCGTCGTCCCGCCCCACGGCCTCCCGGAGGGCCGCGCATAAGGCCCGCACCTGATCGGGCGTGTCGACGTTGCGGGCGAAGAGGATGAAGCCGAACGGGTCGGATTCGGCGAAAAAACGTCGCTCCTCGTCGCTCAGGGACAGGCCCCGGCAGCCGAAGATGGCAGCCAGAGGCGGTCGGGCATTACCGTTACCGTTTACCGACAAAGAGACACCCCACCTTGTCCTTGGCCAAAGCGGCGCACAGGTCCTTGGCCGCCGCCTCGCTGTCCAGGCCCGTGGCCCGAACACGATAGAAAACGCCCTTGTCCCCCAGGTCGGCCCGCTCCACCACCAGGGTCAGGGCGCCCAGGAGGGTCGGGTACTTGCCCTGCAAGCGTCCCCAGGACGTGCGCGCGGCCTCTTCGCTGCGCAGGGCGGCGAGTTGCACCATGTAGTCGCCACCGGCCATCGACGGTTGCTTGGCGGCGGGCGCGGGCTGCTGGGTCTCGGCGGGCGTATCCTTGACCTCCGGGGCGGCCGTCTCGGAGGGTCGCGGCGCGGCGGCGACCGTCGCGGCCTTGGTCTCGGTCGGCGCCCGCGGAGGCGTCACGTCCGGCGCCGCCTCCGAGGCGGCGGGTGCCGCGGGCGCCGCCGTCGCGGGGGAAGCCGCCTCGGAGGCCGCGTCGAGGTCCTCGGACGGCGGCGGCGGCGGGTCCATGGGCCCATCGGACAGGGCCTTCGGCAAGGCCACGGTCTCCGGCGCGTCGACCGCCGAAGAGGCGGGCGGTTCGCTCGGGGTCGCCGGTTCCGGAAGAAGGGTTTCGACCTCGGGACGCTCGCTCCCCGACGGTTCCAGGCGGTCGTAGACGAGCTTGTCCTGGTTCGGCACCTGCATGCCGCCCGGGTCGGCGGGGCGCACCTTATAGGGCTCGTTGTCCGCCGGGATCAGGGGCGCGGTGACCTTGCCGTCGCTCGCCGTTCCGCCCGCCAGCATGTACCAGCCCGCCGCCCCGGCGATGGCGACGCCGATCAAGGCCGTCGCGATCAACAGGCTGCGCAGCTTGCCGCCGCCGGACGGCGGAAGGGTCATGTCCTCGCTTTCCGACAGGCGTTCGGGAATGAAGTCCAAGAGATCCGTGTCGTCGTCGTGACCACGTTCCGCCATCAGCGCATCTCCTCAACAGGTTGGACCCCAAAGACGGCCAGACCGGACGCTATCACCGTGGCGACGCCGCGCACAAGCGCCAGACGGGCCAGGGACAGCTCGGGCTTGTCGGCGATCAGGAACCGAAGGTCTGTCGCCTCGCGTCCCTTGGCCCACAACTGATGGAACCCGGCGGCCACGTCGGCCATCGCATAGGCCAGGCGGTGCGGTTCGTGAGCCTCGGCGGCGCCTTCGACGATGCGCGGCCATCCGGCGATCAGGCGCAGCAGGGCCTGCTCGTCGGCGTCGGTCAGGAGGCTGAGGTCGGCGGTCCGCGCCAGTCCCGCCGGGCTGAGGTCGGCGTCCGGGAAGGCGTCCTCGAAATGACGCTTCACCGAATGCACGCGGGCATGGGCGTACTGGACGTAGAAGACCGGGTTGTCCTTGGACTGTTCGGTCACCTTGGCGAAATCGAAGTCCAGGGGCGCGTCGTTCTTGCGCGTCAGCATGATGAAGCGGACGACATCCTTGCCGACGCGGTCGACCACCTCGCGCAGGGTCACGAAGGTCCCGGCGCGCTTGGACATCTTCACCGGCTCGCCGTTTTCCAGAAGCTTCACCAACTGGCAGAGCTTCACGTCCAAGGCCCCTTCCCCGCCGCTGATGGCCTTCACGGCGGCCTGCATCCGCTTCACGTAGCCCCCGTGGTCGGCGCCGAAGACGTCGATCATGCTCTTGAAGCCGCGCAGGTACTTGTCGCGATGACAGGCGATGTCGCTGGCGAAATAGGTCCAGGAGCCGTCCGACTTCATCAGGGCGCGGTCGACGTCGTCGCCGAACTCGGACGCCTTGAACAGGGTCTGCGGTCGCGGCTCCCAGTCGTCGGGCATCTTGCCCTTGGGTGGTTCCAGGACACCGACGTAAAGAAGCCCTTGCCGTTCCAGATAGGTCTTCGCCTCGTCCACCTTGCCGTCGCGGACCAGCGCCAGCTCCGAGGTGAAATGGTCGTGCTCGACCCCCAGGGCCGCCAGATCCTCGCGGATCATCTCCATCATCGCCGCGACGCCGAATTCACGCAGCGTCGGAAGCCAGTCCTCCTCGGCGGCCTCGACCCAGCGGTCGCCGTCACGCGCCTTCAGCGCCTCGGCCGTTCCCACCAGGTAGTCGCCGCCGTACTGGATCTCCTTGGCTTCCAAGGCGGCGTCGAACCCGGCCTGGGTCAAGGCTCCGCAGGCGACCAGATAACGCTTGTGCAGCGCCTTCGCCAGTTCCCCGACCTGGGCGCCCGCGTCGTTGATGTAATATTCCTTGGTCACCGCGTGGCCGGCCTTCTGGAGCAACCGCGCCAGCGCGTCGCCGACCACCGCCCCGCGGGCGTGGCCGACGTGCATCGGCCCCGTCGGGTTGGCCGAGACGTATTCGACGTTGACCGGCACGTCGCGGCCCATGGCGGAATCCCCGTAGGATTCCCCCGCCATCAGGGCCGCGCGCAGGACCTTTTCCCAGATCGACGGGCGCAGACGCAGGTTGATGAAACCCGGCCCGGCGATTTCGGCGCTCTCCACGTCCTCGTGACCGGCCAGCTTGGCGACCAGGGCGGCGGCCAGGTCGCGCGGCTTCAGGCCGGCGGGCTTGGCGAGGACCATGGCGGCGTTGGTCGCCATGTCGCCATGGCTCGCGTCGCGCGGCGGCTCGACGGAGACGCGGGACAGATCGACCGTCCCGCCGGGCAAGACTCCTTCGCCCACCAAATCCTCAAGGCATTTCCCAATAAATTCTTTGAAGTCGTTGAAAATGTTCATGGCTTTACCGAAGGATCAAAGAGGCGGGCATGGTCGTCCAGGGCGAACCGGTCGGTCATCCCGGCGATGTAGTCGGCCACGCGACGCGCCGTCCGGGGACTACCGGGACCATCGCATCCGGCCTGCCAGTCGGGCGGCAACAGACGCGGCTCGTCGATGAAGAGATGAAACAGGTCCCTCACCACGCGCCGCGCTTTCGAGGTCATGCGATTGACCTTGTAGTGCCGGTACATGTTCGGGAAAAGGAAATTCTTGAGCGCCTTGTCGTGGCCGACCATGACCTCGGAGAAGGCGACCAGGGGCCGTTCGGCGCCTCGCACGGCCTCCACGTCGGCGGGCCGCGTGGCCTCTATCCGGGCGCGGGTCTCCTCCAGCAGGTCGTAGACCATGGCGGTGATCAGGCGGCGGACCGTCTCGTAGACCAGGCGGGAGGTCTCGATCCCCGGATTGCGCACCGCCACCTCGTCCAGGATGGGACCGATCAGGGGAACGTCCAGAAGCTCCTCGACGCGGAACAGACCGGCCCGCAAGCCGTCGGCGATGTCATGGGCGTTGTAGGCGATGTCGTCGGCCAGCGCCGCGACCTGGGCTTCCGGCCCGGCGAAGGTGAACAGCTCCAGGTCGTGGG
>CAZFRK010000278.1:0-4495 GCA_964521375.1 uncultured Rhodobacterales bacterium | reverse complement strand
CAGGATCGACGCGCGTGGTAAAGGCGAAGGTTGTGTTCGGCATGGTATCCACCGTTATCGGGCCATCTCTAACGAGTGCCAACGACAATGTTGAACTCGCCGCTGCCGCTTAATTGCCGGTAAGCGCGGTCCGGGGGGTGCCGGGCAACAGAAACCCCCCACTACCTTAGGGCTCCGCGTCAGGCGGGGCGCGCCCGTTGCTGACCAGGGGACCAGAAAGCGTGGAAGAGTCGATTATCTCCTACGAAACCCTCGTCGAACGCGCCCTGCGTGGAGTTCTGCGCGAGGCTCTGCGGATGACCGTCGAAAACGGTCTTCCGGGGGAGCACCATTTCTACATCACCTTCCGCACGGATCATCCCGAAGTCAGGATCCCGTCGCATCTGAAGGCCCAGCACCCCGAGGACATGACCATCGTCCTGCAACACCAGTTCTGGGACCTGGAAGTCACCGAGGACTGGTTCGCCGTCGCCCTGTCCTTCCAGGGCAAGAGGGAGTTGCTGCACGTTCCGTTCGAGTCCGTGACCGCCTTCGCCGATCCCTTCGCCAAGTTCGGACTCCAGTTCCAGACCGACCTCGACGGCGATGACATGCTGGATGACGACGATGCCTTTGACGACGAGGATGGGGCCTCCGTCTTCACGAGCGGCGAGGCCGGGGCGGTGTCCGCCGCCCCCGGCGCGGAAGCGGACGCCGACGGCGACAACGTCGTCACCCTGGACGCCTTCCGCAAGAAATAGCCGCCGGGTGGTCGCGGAATCAGGGTAAGGGGCGTTGCCGTCCGGTCGCGGCGAACGGTCCTTCTTTCCTTCAGGCGGGGTTTTCGTACCGGCCCACGGTCGTCCGACCGTGGGCTTTGTCATGTGCGGGCGATGCCCATCGTCCGGGGGCGTCGGTCACGTCCGGACGGGACCCGGCGGTCTCGATTCGCGATGCCCGGCAATATTTGCCGGTCGAGTTCGTGGGGTTTTACAACCGTCCCCGCATGTCCGTGCATAAGCCCTGCATTTTCTGGCTCCATGGGAAATCTCGCGGCCTCAAGTTGTTAACCTGCCTATTGAGAATGACTTCAAGGTGGTCAACTCAGGGTGTGGGGAATGGTGCTTTTGGATCATGCCTTGGCTGCGTAATATGACCTTTGCGTGAAAGGTGAGCGGGGACTCGTCCTCGCCGTCCGGGGGCGACCTGGGGCCGAACTGGGGCCAAGCGGGGTCGCATGGGTCGAACTGGGCCGGAGACGGGCAGCATGGGTGTTATGGCCAAGGATGAACCGATCGGGGCGCGGGGCCGCGACGCGGTCGCCCAAGCGACACCGGGGGGCATGCGGCGGCTGGCCGCCAAGGTTCTGTCGCGCTTGGCCGACAGCCTTCATCGCGAAGAGGGCGAGACACGGCACGCCCAGGCGACCGGGCGATGCAGCCTGGAGGCGCTGTTGCGCGCCTATCTGGCGCGCGGGGCCGACTGTTCGCCGGCGCGTCTGTTCCTGGTGTCCTTTCAGGATATCCGCGTCGCCTTCGGCGACGAATGGGACCGCGTCGGCCCCAAGGTCATGACCCTGGCCGACGAGATCATCTCCGAAACCCTGCCGGCGGGGAACTGCTACAGCTATCACAGCGACGACACGCTTCTGATCATGGTCGTCGAGCGCGAGGCCGGGCTGTCAAAAATGGCCCTGAGTCGCGTCCTGGAACAGTTGCGGCGCCGTTTCGGCGGCGGTACGGGCGGGGCCTGCGGCGTCAAGTTGAAGGCCGCGACCCTGAGCGAGGTGCTGCGGGTCCAGCATCCCCGCGCCATCAGCGCCGCGCCCGCCTCCTCCGGTCAGGCGGCGGTGACGGTGCAGCAGATGACCCCCGCGCAATTGGCCGAGCGCATCCACAAGCAGATCGCCTTCGTCCATCGCCCCGTCTGGAGCGCCGAGGGCCAGGAGGTCGGCTCGTTCCTCTGCATGGCCCGCCGGTCGGCGGATTACGGAACCTTCTTCGGCAAATGGGTGCTGAACGGCGGCTATGACGATCCCTTCGCCTTCGGCGTCGATCTGCGGTCCATGGATACGGTGCTGGGCGCCTTGCCCGCCGCGCGTGCCTTGCCGCGCGCCCCGGCCCTGGTACTACCCCTGCATTTCCGGTCCCTGGTCGGCGAGAGCGGGGAGCGCATCATGCGGGCGCTGGCCTCGCGGGTCGAGGAGGCGGACCGCAAGCATCTGGTCTTCGAGGTCCTGGGGCCGCTGGAGACCCTGCCACTGACCCGCCTGCCGCTGATCGTGGCAGCCTTGCGCAAGCTGGGGGCGGCGGTTTGGGTGCGCGCGGTCCACACCAAGATCGCCGACCTTCTGCCGTACCTGCGGGGAGTGGACGCCTTCGGCATCGACCTCAACGATCTGGCGCGCGGCGATCCCGACCCGGGGCAGCGGTCGCGCTACCTCAACGACCTGCGCAAGGTCGTGCCCATCGGCAACGCCAAGATGCCGGGCCTCTATGTATGGGACGTGCGGACGGCGGGAGAGGTCAAGACCGCCCGCGCCGCCGGAGCGGGCATGCTGGCCGGACCGGCCGTCATGGGCGACCTGGACGCCCCCAAGGCCACCGTCGGCATCGCCGAACGGGATCTGCTCGGCCACCGTCAGGTCTAAGGCGCGCCAACAAGAATGCCCGCCGGGGGGGGCGGCGGGCATTCGAGGTGGCCCTTGGGTAGGCTTGCGTGGGCGAGCCGCGCGCTCAGCCGATGCGCAGCGTCACGTCGTCCAGGAAGGCGTATTCCGGAAGATCCAGGTTGCGCGGCGCCGGACCCTTGCGAATGCGTCCGGCGGTATCGTAGTGCGACCCGTGGCAGGGGCAGAACCAGCCGCCGAAGTCGCCGCGCGGGTCGGCGGGCTTCTGGCCCAGCGGGATGCAGCCCAGGTGCGTGCAGATGCCGATGACGACCAGCCAGTCCTCGCGCTGGACCCGCTCGGCGTCGGCCTGCGGATCGCGCAGGTCGGCGGAGTCCTCGCTCTTGGCGCGCGCGATGTCCTCGGGGCTGCGGTGGCGGATGAAGACCGGCTTGCCGCGCCAGGTCACGGTGATCGACTGGCCGACTTCGACGCCGGAGATGTCGACCTCGACGGTGCCCAGCGCCAGGGTGTCGGCGGCGGGGTTCATGCTGCTGATGAAGGGCCACAGGGACAGGCCCAGGCCGGTCACGGTCACGGCTGTCGTCGCGGCCAACAGGAAGTCGCGACGGCTGGCGTCGGAAGTAGGGGGCGTGGCGCTTTGAGACATCGTTTGTCCTCCCGGGACGGATACGAAGGGGTCCGTCATGCTGCCACCGGAACCGGGCGTTGAAATTGAATATCATCAACCCGCGACAAACCTTCTTGACGATGCCGCATCCCTGTGTCCCGCCGCTGATCCCTGGACGGAAGAGCGGATTCTGACTATACCCTCCACCCGAAAGGGCGGTCTTCCGCCTGCCCGCCCGGACTCATGATGAGGGATGCCGCGATGATCGACGCCGCCTTTGCAGAGATGTTCCCGCTGTCCGACGACACCACCGAATACCGCGAGCTCGACGGGGATTTCGTCCGCCTCGACAGCTTCGCCGAACAGGACATGTTGGTCGTCGACCCCGTCGCCCTGACCAAGATCACGGCGGAAGCCATTCACGACATCTCGCACCTGCTGCGGCCCGGTCATCTGGCGCAGCTGCGCGCCATCCTCGACGATCCCGAAGCCAGCCCCAACGACCGCTTCGTCGCCCTGGAGATGATCAAGAACGCCTGCACCTCGGCGGGCGGCGTCCTGCCCATGTGCCAGGACACCGGCACCGCCATCATCATGGGCAAGAAGGGGCAGCAGGTGTGGACCGGCGCCAACGACGCCCACTTCCTGTCCCAGGGCGTGGCCGACGCCTACACCAAGCTGAACCTGCGTTATTCGCAGATGAGTCCGGTCGACATGTTCGACGAGGTCAACACCGGCAACAACCTGCCGGCCCAGATCGACCTCTACGCCACCGAGGGCGCGGCCTATAAGTTCATGTTCATGGCCAAGGGCGGCGGCTCCGCCAACAAGACCTTCCTCTATCAGGAGACCAAGGCGGTCCTGAACCCGGCCTCCATGGAAAAGTTCCTGACCGAGAAGATCCCGGCGCTCGGCACCTCGGCCTGTCCGCCCTACCACTTGGCCATCGTCGTCGGCGGCACCTCGGCGGAAGCCAACCTGAAGACGGTCAAGCTGGCCTCGGCCCGCTATCTGGACGGTCTGCCGACCACCGGCGGCGAGTTCGGCCATGCCGTCCGCGATCTCGAGATGGAAGCCAAGGTCCTGGAGATCACCCAGAAAATGGGCATCGGCGCCCAGTTCGGCGGCAAGTACTTCTGCCATGACGTGCGCGTCATCCGCCTGCCGCGCCATGGCGCCTCCTGCCCGGTCGGCGTCGGCGTGTCTTGTTCCGCCGACCGCCAGATGTGGGGCAAGATCACCAAGGACGGCGTCTTCCTGGAAAAGCTGGACACCGA
>CAZFRK010000277.1:0-4504 GCA_964521375.1 uncultured Rhodobacterales bacterium | reverse complement strand
TAGGCGCTCATGGCCCCGGTCGGCGGGGCGATGGACATGTCGTTGTCGTTGAGGATGACGATCAGCCGGGAATCCATGGCCCCGGCGTTGTTCATCGCCTCGTAGGCCATGCCCGCCGACATGGCGCCGTCGCCGATGACGGCGATGACGTTGTTGGCGCCGCCCGCCAGGTCGCGCGCCACGGCCATGCCCAGCCCGGCGGAAATGGAGGTCGAGCTGTGCCCGGCGCCGAAGGGGTCGTAGTCGCTTTCCGACCGATTGGTGAAGCCCGACAGGCCGCCGCCCGTGCGCAAGGTGCGGATGCGGTCGCGGCGTCCGGTCAGAATCTTATGCGGGTAGCATTGGTGGCCGACGTCCCAGATCAGGCGGTCACGGGGTGTGTCGAAGACATAGTGCAGGGCGGTGGTCAGTTCGACCACGCCCAATCCGGCCCCCAAGTGGCCCCCGGTCGTCGAGACCGCGTCGATGACCTCGGCCCGCAGTTCGGCGGCGAAGGCCTCCAACTGGTCCTGCGGCAGGGCCTTGAGGTCCTCGGGCGAGGCGACGGTATCGAGCAGCGGGGTCTCAGGTCGGGCGGACAACGGCTTTTCTCCGTCCATCGGCCGGGGCGGTTCCCGGCGGGTGGAGTCTGGGGTCATTCAGTTTAGGTGCGCCGGAGGGCGCGCGGGATCAAGACTTGCGGTCGAGAATGTAGGCGGCGACGTCCCGTAAGAGGTCGGCCTCGCCGTCGAAGGGTTTCAGGTGCCCGATGGCCTGTTCGGACAGGCGGGCGGCCTGGTCGCGGGCCCGCTCCAGACCCAGCAGGGTGACGAAGGTGACCTTTCCGGCGGCGGCGTCCTTGCCCCGGCTCTTGCCGGTCTGGGCGGGGTCGCCCTCGACGTCGAGCAGGTCGTCGACGATCTGGAAGGCCAGACCCAGGTCGTGGGCGTAGGCGGAGAGCGCCTGCTTCAGTTGCGCCGGAGCCTTGCCCAGGGTCGCCCCGGCGGCGCAGGAGAAGCCGATCAGGCGCCCGGTCTTCATCTGGTGCATGCGGGTGATGGCGGCGACGTCGGTCTCTCCCAGGCCGCCTTGTTCGACCAGCATGTCGATCATCTGGCCGCCGACCATGCCGTGCGGTCCGGCGGCCTGCGCCAGATCGACCACCAATTGCGCGCGCACCGCCGGATCGGAATGGGTCGGGGCGGCGCCCAGAACCTCGAAGGCGCGGGTCAGAAGGGCATCCCCGGCCAGGATGGCGGTGGCCTCGTCGAACTTTTTGTGGGTGGTGGGCACGCCGCGCCGCAGGTCGTCGTCGTCCATGGCCGGAAGGTCGTCATGGACCAGCGAATAGCTGTGCACCATCTCCACGGCGGCGGCGACGCGCAGGGCGCCGGCGCGCGAGACCTTGAACATGGACGCCGTGGTCAGGACCAGGAAGGGGCGCAGCCGCTTGCCGCCGTTCAGGGTGGCGTAGCGCATGGCGTCGAACAGGCGGGCCTCGGCGGTGTCGACGGCGGGCAGCAGCGTGCCCAGGGTCTGCTCGACGGCCTCGGCGCCCTCGGCCAGGGCGGTCTTCAGGGCCTCGCTCATGGCGGCCATCGGCGGGTCCTCAGCCGGCGTCGAAGGACTGGGCGGCGACGCCGCCGTCCGGCCCGACGGAAATCTTCTCGATCTTCGCCTTGGCGTCGGCCAGGCGCAGCTCGCAGTGACGCTTCAGGAGGGAGCCGCGTTCGTAGGCGTTGACGGCCTCGTCGAGCTTGACCTGACCGCTCTCCAACTGGCGGACGATCTGTTCCAGTTCGCGCAGGGCGTCCTCGAAGCTGAGGGCGGCGATGTCGGCGGGAATCGGGGTATCGGCCATGTCGGTCTCCTGGAAGAAGGCGGGAGAGTATCGCCCCAGCCGGGGGGACGCAAGCCTCCGAGGGGAGCGGCTCGCAAAATAAACAAAAAATAAATGTTATTTACGATAATAAAACATTTATGTAATGTCCTTCAAAGGTCGATTCTCCCATGGAGCCGTTCATGCCCTGCCGTATCCTTGTGGGCCTTGATGCCCGCGACAACAGCCTGCTGTTCCGCACCACCGACGGTCGTTGGTCGCCGCTGCGCCATGACGCCGCGACGGTGCCCGCCGCCCGGGCCGAGGCCATGGCCGACGCCATCGAGGCGGTCGAGCCCTCGGTCGCCGCCGTCTTGTGCCTGGACGCGGACTGCGTCGCCGGTCGCATGATGTCGGAAGAAGACGCCGGGCCATCCGCCGCAGCGTTCCGGGTGATCGACGGCCCGGCCTTCGCGGTGGCGGGCGCCTGGGCCTGAGGGGCCTGAGGGGCCTGGAGGCGGCGACCGTCCGCGCCTTAGGCTCAGTCGGCGTCGTCGGTCGGCAATAGGGTCAAGAGGCCCGACGGCAGGGGACGGCGGTCGTAGCCCAATTCCTCCAGAAGGCTGTCGTGCAGGCTCTGGTCGCCGAGGATGGCGATCACCGGCTCGAAAATGCCGATCAGCCGTCCGGCGTGGGCCAGCACCCGCCCGGCCTCGGCGTCGGGGCCGACGATCAAGAGGTGCAGGTCGAGCAGCTTTTCCTGTTCGGCCACATCGTCCAATCCCTTGGAGGCCGCGATCTCCGCGGGGATCGCGATGACGCGGTCGGCGGCGTGCCCGCCATCGCCCAGGGCCGCCCGCCAGGCCTCCCCCGGATCGCCCGCCGTCATCACCACGCCGCCCATGGGCAGCAGGACCTTCAGGTCCGCGGCGTCGGGACCGGGAGCATCGGGGCCGGGCGTGGCGGAGCCGGGCGGGGTGGTCGGGGTCATTCGCTTTCCTGTCGGGCGTCGGCGTCGGGGCCGGTGTAGAAGCGCGGGAAGTCGCGCTTGACCACCGGGCCGTCGGCGCGCAGGGCGAAGCAGGTGTCCAGAAGCGGCGGCGGGGTGGTCGCCGGAGCCTCCTGACGCTTGCGCTCGCGGGCCGGGAAGATGGTCTGGTAGGCCGCGGTGGCCATGGGCCGCAGCAACTCCCGCAGATGGGTGCAGCCCTCGGCCCCGGCGAACAGGGCGCGCACCTTCTTGTCGAAGCCCGGCCCGATGGTCATGCCCTTAAGCTTGCCGTAGGCCGGGGCGATGTCGGCGCACTGGAAGAAGGGCGCGTAGTCGGTGGCGGCCTCCGCGTCGTGAATCAGCAGGTCGTCGTCCACCGTCAGGCGCATGACCATCCCGTGCAGCGGCTCGCCCGGCGGGACGTGGCCGCGATCCTTGTTGTCGAAGCCATAGGCCTTGGTGTCGACCAGCGTCGCCTCGATGTCCCACAGGCCGTCGTCGCGTTGGTACCCCCGGCACTCGATGGTCCGGGTGTGCATGGGGGTGCGGGACGCGGGGGGCGACAGGGGCATGGCGGGGCTTCCGGCGGCGAAAGGGAACGGCGTTCCCTTGCACCTAACGGCGGCGCCGTCGGGCGTCAAGATGCCGCTGGGGAAGCCCCGCCGCGCCGGTCAGGCGTTCACCTGTCCGTAAGCCTCGCCGAAAATGTAGTGGTCGCGGCTCTTGATGTCGCTTTCCAGTTCCGTCTGCACGAAGGCGTAAAGGTCGCGCACCGACACCATGGCCACGACCTTGCGGTCGGCCTCGCAGACCGGTAGGTGGCGGTAGTTGTGGGTCCGCATCATGGACAAGGCGTGCGCCGGTTCGTCGTCGGGCGCCAGGATGTCCGGATCACGGGTCATGACGTCGCCGACCTTGGTCGCCGCGGCGTCCAGGCCGCGCGCCACGACGCGGGTGGTGATGTCGCGCTCGGTCATGATTCCGGCCAGGGTCTGGCCATCGTCGCGGGTGATCATGACGGCGGCGATATTGCGTTCCGCCATCAACTGCGCCGCCGCCCGCACGGTCATATCCATGGGAACGGCCGTGATGGTCTGGTCATGGACGATATCGGGGATGATCTTTGGCATGGGAGTTCCTCCGACGTGGTCCCGGATGCCCCTGATTTTATTGTATCTTTGGTGCCCGGGGATGGGGCGGACAACCGCCTACCCCCTGAGGATGACATTCCCCCGCCCAAAATCAAGTTCCCCTAATGGGGAGGGGCGTGGGTAGGATGTCCTACCATTTCGGGTGAGATGCTCCCCTTACGGACGCTTTCGGCGCCGTGATGGCACCTGATCCGGACGGTATTCGGCGCGCGTCGCCTGTCGTCAGCCGTCGGCGGCGTCCTCGCTGGGCGCCGGGGTGACGCGTAGGGCGGTGATCTGGTTGCGCTGGCGGCGGATCACCTCGAAGCGGAAGCCGTGGAACAGGAAGCTCTGGCCGACGTCGGGGATGGAGCGGCTTTCGTGGAGGATCAGCCCGGCGATGGTGGCCGCCTCGTCGTCGGGAAGGTTCCAGTCGAATTCCCGGTTGAGGTCGCGGATGGTCACGTCGCCGTTGATGACGTAGGAGCCGTCGGGCTGCGGGCGCACGCCGGAAACGGCGATGTCGTGCTCGTCGGAGATGTCGCCGACGATTTCCTCCAGGATGTCCTCCAGCGTCACCAGCCC
>CAZFRK010000276.1:0-4513 GCA_964521375.1 uncultured Rhodobacterales bacterium | reverse complement strand
CCGACGGCCGCCTGTTGGCCCGCTATCCACGCTACGACGTACCGGTGCGCCTGACCGCCGACAATGCCCTGATGAAGGCGGTCGCGGTGGCCGACCATGGGACGTTCCGGGCCAAGCGGGTGACGGATGGGGCGACCTTGATCGCCTCTTATGCCCGACTGGGGGACTATCCGGCCTATGTCGGGGCGGGCGTGGACCGCCACTACGCCCTGGCGCGATGGCGGTACGATCTGGCCGTCGGCGGTGGGTTGGCCCTGGCGGTCGCCCTGCTGCTGGGCGGCATGGCCCACGCCGCCCGCCGACAGGCCCGCATGATGCGCCGCGTGTCGGACCATCTGGCCCTGGAGGTGGACGTACGAACCAGGGAAGCCGAACGCCGCGCCCGAGAGGCCGAATTGGCCACTCAGGACGCGCGGCGCGCCCTGGCGGCGATGGAACGGGCCGACCGGGCCAAGGTCCATTTCCTGGCCGCCGTCAGCCACGATTTGCGCCAGCCCTTACAGTCCCTGAGCCTCTACCTGGGTCTGGGCGACAGCAAGGGGCCGGAGGCGGCGCACGCCGCCCTGGGGAGCCATGCCCGGCAGGCGGTCGACCAGATGGAGCGCCTGTTGGCCTCCACCCTGGACCTCAGCACCATCGACACCGGCGCCCTGGATGCCCAGGTGCGGGAGACTCCGCTGGCCCCGCTGCTGGTCGAGGTGTGCCTGGAATTCGCCCCCGAGGCCGAAAAGAAGGGCCTGACCTTGACCCTGGTGGCGACCTCGGTGGTGGTGCGCTCGGACCCGGTGCTGTTGCGCCGCATCCTGACAAACCTCGTTTCCAACGCCATCCGCTACACACGGCAAGGGCGCGTGCTGATCGGTGTCCGCCGGGCCGCCGGGCCGCGGGTTCTGGTGGCCGACACCGGGGACGGCCTGGAGCCGCGACAGGTCGCGCGGATTCTGAGCGACGGCGCGGCCACCGACAGCAGTGTCGCGGGCGCCGCGCCGACGGCGTCCGGTGGCCAGGGATTGGGGGTCGGCCTGGCGATCGTGCGTCGCATGACGGTGCTGCTCGGGCACGCCATGGCGGTCTCCTCCCGCCCCGGCGGCGGGTCCGTCTTCACCATTCATCTGGGGGATGGGAACGCCTTGTCCCGGGCGACCGTTGCTTCACGGGCCGATACGGGTACCCTGGAGAGGGAGGCGCGCGTCGCGCGGTCGCGCGGCGACCAGCCGCCGCCTTGACCGCTCACTCGCGCGAGGACTGGAGTTTTTACATGTCCGACGACGTCACCTACCGCGTTCCGTCCATCGAGGACGGCGCGGACATTTGGAAGATGGTCGACGAGGCGGCGGCCCTGGACGCCAATTCGTCCTATGCCTACGTCATGGCCTGCCGCAACTTCGCCGCGACCAGCGTCGTGGCCGAGGTCGACGGGGAAATCGCCGGCATGGTGACGGCCTATCCGTTGCCCGCCGACCCCACCCGCCTGTTCGTCTGGCAGGTCGGCGTGCGGGAGGAACAGCAGGGCAAGGGCATCGCGCGCGGCATGCTCGAAGAGATCCTGACCCGCGAGGAGTGCGCGGGCGTCCGCTATATCGAGACCACCATCGCCCCCGACAACACGGCTTCCGAGGCCCTGTTCTCGCGTATCGCGGCGCACTTCAACACCGAGATCAAATCGACCGAGGTCTACAAGGACGAGTTGTTCCCCGACGAGGAACACAAGATCGAGAAGCTCTACATCATCGGCCCCATCACGCGGGTCGGGAACCAGATCCACATCCGCGTGGAGGACGGGGTCTACCGCCTCTACGCCATGCAGGAAGGCTGCGAGACCCCGGCCTTCCAGCCGATCAATCCGGGCTTCGGGCGTCTGGAGGACGCCTTGAAGGCGGCCGACGACGTCCGCGACTCCCACGCCGCCAAGGAAGTGGTCCTGGTCGACGACAAGGATCACGTCTAAGCGCGAACCGCGCCGCCTCCGGTCGCCCCATCCACCATCCTTCATGACCGTTTCACGCCGTCGCCGGGCGGCGTATGATAGTGGTTCAAGGGTTTGACGGCAGGGGGACTTCGCCATGACGCTCACCTGCGGCGCGCTCATGCGGCCCATGCGCACCTGGTTGCATCAAGACGACCGGGTCGGGCAGGCGCTTGATTTCATGATGGAGCGGCACATGGGGCTGCTTCCTGTCGTCGACAACGATCATCGTCTGGTCGGCCTCATCAGCGCCGACCGGCTGGTCAAATACCTGCTGCCGAAGCATCTGGCCATCGTGCGCGGCCTGGACCGCATGAGTTATCTGCGCGAGACCACCGAGGAGCTGCGGGAGCGTCTGGACGAGATACTGGTCCATCCCATCTCGGAGGTCATGGACCGCCGACCGCATTGCGTGAAGCCCGAGGACGCCTTGATTCAGGCGCAGGTCATCATCGCCCGGGGGCAATACGTGGTGCCGGTCATAGACCCCGGCTCGGACGTCCTTGTCGGGGCATTGTCCGCCTTCACCATCTTCGCCCATCTGCGCGGCGAGGAGGCGTGGGGCGACCGTATGGCCCACGGGGGCGAAGGGCCGCGTAGTCCCGTTGGGGACACAGGGGAGGCGCCGGACAGTTCGGCGTAGGGGCAGGCTATGCATGGCAGTGAAGCGGCGGTCGTGCCGACCGTCATCCTGGGGATGGACCCGTTGTGGTTCTCCACCACGGTCCTGATTATCACCTACATCATCCTCTTGAGCGAAAAGTTCCATCGCACGGTGGTGGCGCTGATCGGCGCCAACGTGATGATCGTCGGCGGCGTGCTGACGCAGAACATGGCCATCGCCGCCATCGACTTCAACACCATCGCCCTGTTGACGGGGATGATGATCATCGTCTCCCTGGCGCGCCGCACCGGCCTGTTCGAATACGTGGCGGTGTGGGCGGCCAAGCGGGCCAGGGGGGAGCCGATCGGGATCCTCATCCTGCTGTCCCTGGTCACGGCCATGTTCTCGGCCTTTCTCGACAACCTGACGACGGTGCTCCTGATGGTGCCGGTCGCCATGCTGATCGTCGACAAGCTGAAGGTGTCGCCTTACCCCTTTTTGTTCAGCCAGATTCTGGCGTCCAACGTGGGCGGCACGGCGACCCTGATCGGCGACCCGCCGAACATCCTGATCGGGTCGGCGACGCATCTGACCTTCAACGATTTCCTGTTCCACCTGGGGCCGGCGACGGCGGTGGTCCTGGCGGCCATGCTGGTCGTCTTCTACGCCTTGTGGGGCAAGGGGCTGAAGACGACGCCGGAGCTGCGCGAGCGCGTCATGAACTTCGACGAGAAGGCCAGCATCCGCGACAGGACGCTGCTGTGGCAGTCGATGATCGTCCTGGCGCTGGTCATCCTGGGCTTCATGATCGGCGAGCACTACCACATCCGCCCAGGAACGACGGCCATGTTCGGCGCGGCGGTCCTGTTGCTGGTGGTGTCGATCGGCGAAGATCGGCGCGGTCAGGCCGAGCAGTTGCGCGAAGCCCTGGGCGAGGTCGAGTGGAACGCCCTGTTCTTCTTCATGGGTCTGTTCGTCATCGTCGGCGGCGTCGAGGCGACGGGCCTTCTGGAACGCATGGCGCTGACCCTCATGGAGGCCACCAAGGGCGATCCCCTGGTGACGACCATGGTGACCCTGTGGCTGTCGGCGATCGTATCGGCGGTGATCGACAACATTCCCTTCGTCGCCACCATGATTCCGCTGGTCAAGTCCATGGCTCCGGCCATGGGCGGCATGGACGCCCTGGAGCCGGTCTGGTGGGCCTTGGCGCTGGGGGCCTGCCTGGGCGGCAACGGCAGTCTGGTCGTCGCGGCGGCGAACGTCGTGGTCGCCGGTCTGGCCGAGCGGGCGGGCACGCCCATCACCTTCGCCCGGTTCCTGGCCATCGGCCTGCCGTTGATGCTTCTCAGCATCGCCATATCGACGGTCTACCTCTACCTGCGTCATTTCGCCTGGACCGGCTGAGCCGGTCCGAGGTGATGGGTGGGCGTCGTTACTCGGCGGCGGGAAGCCAGGCCAGGCGCGGCGCCTCGAAGGCGATGGAGAAGTGGCGTCCGGCCTCGGCGAGGCGACGGACCAGAAGGCGCGCCCCGTCCAGCAGGGCGGCGCCCCGCGCCGGGCTGACGAGGCAGGAGGCATAGGTTTCCGCCGACAGGTCGTCTCCGGCCTGGAGGGCGGCGAGCAGCTTCAGGACCGTCATCTCATCGACGCCGACGCGCTTGCAGGGCACCCGATGGACCATGATGTGCGGGCCGTCGGCGTCGTCCAGGCGGCGGGCGGTTCCATGGACGTGACGGGCGACCTCGGCCAGGGCGGCGCCGTCGATCAGCGCCTCGAACAGGGCGCTGATGGTGGTCAGGCCCTTTCCGGCGGCCACATAGCGCACCGCCAGCAATAGGGACCGTTCCAGGGGCGCGAGGTGAAAGACCGTGGCGGGTCCGGCGCCATCTGGGGGCCGGGCGGGCTGCCCGGCCAGGGCGCTGGCGACCGTGGTCGCGGGG
>CAZFRK010000275.1:0-4522 GCA_964521375.1 uncultured Rhodobacterales bacterium | reverse complement strand
CCGGGCGACCGGCCAGGGGGAGACGTCGTTCTTCCGCCTCATCCAGGGGGACGCGGCGCTCTACATGGCGCAGCGCACCTGGCGGACGCCGGAGTACACCGACGGCGGCCCGCCGGTGGCACCGGCCCAGGCCCAGCAGGCGATCGAGCTGCTCGGCTCCTTCGGCGTTTGCAATCCGCTGGCCGACGGCCATCCCTGCCCCGCCCTGGACGGCGGCTAGGCGGAGCGGCCGGCCGATGACCCCGTTCGGAGCCCGCATCCGCGACCTGCGTCGCCAGCGGGGCGTGACCCTCACCCGCATGGCCGCCGACCTGGGCGTTTCGGCGGCCTACCTGTCGGCCCTGGAACACGGCAAGCGCGGCAAGCCCGGCCCCGGCCTGGTGCTGGAAATCTGCGGCTATTTCGGACTCATCTGGGACGAGGCGGAGGCCCTGAAGCGGCTCGCCGACCTGTCGGTGCCCAAGGTCACGCTGGATTGCGCCGGTCTTAGTCCGCAGGCCACCGGTTTCGCCAACCGTCTGGCCGAAAGCCTCCGCGACCTGGACGACGACGCCATCGCCTCGCTCGACGACCTTCTGGTGCGGGTGCGGCCCGCCAAGCCGCATCATCGGCGCAAGAAACGCTGAGGCGCGACCGGGGATAGAGCGGTTTTCGCTCCCATGCGGTCGGGAAATCCGCTCTATCCCTTTCTTTCTAAGGCAAATACGTCGTCGCAGGCGAGTCCGCCCGCTCGGGATTGGCGCTAAAGGGCGCTGGCGCCGCGCTCACCGGTGCGGATGCGCACCACCTCGGCGCAGTCGACGACGAAGATCTTGCCGTCGCCGATGCGGCCCGTGCGGGCCTGGTTCTGGATCACCGACACGGCGGCGTCGGCCTGGTCGTCGTCGACGATGACCTCCAGCTTCATCTTGGGCAGAAAGCTGACTTCGTACTCCGACCCGCGGTAGACCTCGGCCTGCCCCTTCTGACGCCCGAAGCCCTTGACCTCGGTCGCCGTCATGCCGTGCAGTCCCAGCTCCATGAGGGCCTCGCGCACCTCATCCAGCTTGAACGGCTTCATCACCGTGGTGATCAGCTTCATGACTTGGCCTCGTTCCTCAGATTGCCCTTGGACATATCAAGCCGCGTGCCAAGGGCGAAAATCCCCGCTATATAGGGGGTTCCGCGGGGGCGGGGCACGGTCGCGCCCCGGCCCCAGGGCATAATTTTTGGGCATTATCACAGCAATGCCTAATTGATGCGCAGGGAGGCCGCCTCGTCCGGGCCTGGACAAGTCCCCGGACGCCGGTTCACAGTGATCGCCATGACCCAGACCCGCTCCAAATCCCGCTCCACGCCCCGATCCGCCCCCGTCGCGACGCCCGCGCCGGGCCACGCCGACATCTCCGCGGACGTGCTGATCGTCGGCGGCGGTCTGGTCGGCGGAACCCTGGCCGCCGCCCTGGCCCAGCATGGGGTGTCGGTCGCCGTGGTCGATACGGAAAGCCCCGACGCCCTGCTGGAGGCCGCCTATGACGGGCGGTCCTCGGCCATCGCCCTGGCCTGCCAGAAGATCCTGGAGGCGGTCGGCGTCTGGGATCACATGCGACCCGACACCCAGCCGATCCTGGACATCCGCGTCACCGACACCGACAGCCCCCTGTATCTGCATTACGATCACGACACCGTCGGCGAACCCATGGGCTACATGGCCGAGAACCGCGTCATCCGGCGCGGCATCCTGGGCCGCCTGAAGGAGCTGCCCGAGGCCACCCTGATCGCCCCGGCCCGCGTCGCCACCCTCGATCGCGGCGTCGACGCGGTGGAGGCGGTGCTGGACGACGGACGGACCGTGCGCGCCCAATTGGTCTGCGCCTGCGACGGGCGCCGGTCGGTGATCCGCGACCAGGCCGGAATCCGCGTCAGCGGCCTGCCCTATCATCAGGTCGGCATCGTCCTGACCGTGAAGCATGAAAAGAACCATCGCGGCATCGCCCACGAACGCTTCATGCCGTCCGGTCCCTTCGCCATCCTGCCCCTGCCGGGCGGCCATCATTCGTCCCTGGTGTGGACGGAAAAGGACGGTCTGGCGCAGCATATCGTCGACCTGCCGCCCGACCGCTTCCACGCCGAACTGATGAGCCGCTTCGGCGACTTCCTGGGCAAGGTCGAGGTCGCCTCGAAGGTCTTCGCCTATCCGCTGACCCTGCAAATGGCCGAACGCTACATCGACCGCCGCCTGGCCCTGGTCGGCGACAGCGCCCACGGCATGCATCCGGTGGCCGGTCAGGGCATGAACTACGGCCTGCGCGACGTCGCCGCCCTGGCCGAGAAGCTGGTCGAGGCCAAGCGCCTGGGCCTCGACCTCGGCTCGGCGGGGGTGCTGGAGAGCTACCAGCGGTGGCGGCGGTTCGACAACACCCTGATGCTGGGCCTGACGGACGGCATCGTGCGGCTGTTCTCCAACGACATCGGCCCGCTGCGGCTGGCCCGCACCCTGGGTCTGGCCGCCGTCGACAAGCTGCCGCGCCTGAAGACCGTCTTCATGCGCCACGCCATGGGCCAGATCGGCATCCTGCCCAAGCTGATGAGGGGCGAGCGGCTGTAAGGTCGGAGACGCCCTTCGCCCGACGGCGACCGCTCAGGCGTTCGCCCGACCGACCGCTTCGATCAACGGCAGGACGCGCTCATTCACCGCGCGCTTCTGGTCGTCGGTCATGCCGCGCCACGCCTTGATCTCGGCGCGGGTGCGATGGCACCCGGCGCAGGTCTCGCCGTCGGCCAGGGAACAGACGCCGATGCAGGGGCTGTCGACGGGGGCGGCGGCGGTCATCGAACTCTCCCGAGGCGGAACGCGATGCGCGACCGCGGCTGTCCGGCGGCGGATTGCCCCGGATCCCGTCCTGAATACCAGAGTCCACCGCTCAAGAAAACCGCCCGCCGGGTTTCCCTGGCGGGCGGTCGGTTCTCGCGGGCGGCCCTTGGCACGATCCAGGGGCGCGATGGCGGGTGGGCGCCGCCCCTTACTCCGCCGGGACGGCCTTGGCCCGCGCGGCCTGGGTCGGGATCTCCAGCTTGTTGATCATCTCCTTGGGGACGATCTGCCAGAACTTGCCCTTTTCGCGCTCCCAATTGACCAGCAGACGCTGGGCGAAGCGGGAGTGGGTCTCGGCCACATGCTCCTCGATGGCGCTCTTCAGCAGGTCCTCGTAGTGCTGGACCTCCAGGCGGTGCCAGATCACGGCGTCGGGGTTGACGCGGTGCTCGAACAGCCCGGCCTCGTCGTAGATGAAGGCCATGCCGCCGGTCATGCCGGCGCCGAAGTTGGCGCCGACGTCGCCCAGGATGATCGCTTGGCCGTTGGTCATGTATTCGCAGCCGTTGGAGCCGCAGCCCTCGACCACCACGCTGGCGCCGGAGTTGCGCACGCAGAAGCGTTCCCCGGCCTGACCGGCGGCGAACAGCTTGCCGCCCGTGGCGCCGTAGAGGACCGTGTTGCCGATGATGGTGTTGTCGTTGGACCGCAGCGGGCTGTTGACCGCCGGACGGACGACGATGGTGCCGCCGGACAGGCCCTTGCCCACGTAGTCGTTGGCGTCGCCGAAGACTTCCAGCTTCAGGCCCTGGACCGCGAAGGCGCCCAGCGACTGACCGGCGGAGCCGCGCAGGCGGACCGTGATGTGGCCCGGCTGCAGGCCCGACTGGCCGTACCGCTTGACGATCTTGTGGCTCAGCTTGGTGCCCACCGCGCGATGCGTGTTGCGCACGTTGTAGGTGAGCTGCATCTTCTCGCCGTCTTCCAGGGCCGGACGGGCGTCCTGGATGATCTGCTCGTCGAGCGTCCCGGCGACCTCGTTGCGGCCTTCCGTCGTGTTGATGGTCGGCAGGCCGCCGCTGTCGGCCTGGACCAGCAGCGGGTTGAGGTCCAGGTCGTCGAGGTGGCTGGCGCCGCGCGACACCTGATGCAGAAGATCGGTGCGACCGATGATCTCGTTCAGGCTGGACACGCCCAGCTCGGACAGGATCTGGCGCACTTCCTCGGCGATGAAGGTGAAGAGGTTGACCACCTTCTCCGGCGTGCCGACGAACTTGGACCGCAGGGCGCTGTCCTGGGTGCAGACGCCGACCGGGCAGGTGTTGGAGTGGCATTGGCGCACCATGATGCAGCCCATGGCGATCAGGCTGGTGGTGCCGACGCCGAATTCCTCGGCGCCCAGCATGGCGGCGATGACCACGTCGCGACCGGTCTTGATGCCGCCGTCGGTGCGCAGCAGGACCTTGTGACGCAGACGGTTGAGCGTCAGCACCTGATGGACTTCCGACAGGCCCAATTCCCAGGGCAGACCGGCGTACTTGATCGAGGTCTGCGGGCTGGCGCCCGTCCCGCCGGAATTGCCCGACACCAGGATCACGTCGGCCTTGGCCTTGGCCACGCCGGCGGCGATGGTGCCAATGCCGGTGCGGCTGACCAGCTTCACGGTGACGCGGGCCGACGGGTTGATCTGCTTCAGGTCGTAGATGAGCTGGGCCAGATCCTCGATCG
>CAZFRK010000274.1:0-4544 GCA_964521375.1 uncultured Rhodobacterales bacterium | reverse complement strand
GGCTCCGCCTTCGCCGCCGCCGGGATCTGAGGGGCGGTCGGCAAGGTCAGGGCGAGCGGGTCACGCGGGCCGCGGTGCCGTCTTCCAGCGGCACCAGGACGCCCCGGTCGGCGGTCACCGAGACCGGCCCTTTCACCGCGCTGGGCAGGTCCCAGGATTGCAGTACGGTCAGGGCGCCGTCGGTCAGCGAGACCATCTTCAGGCTCCGCCGGTCGGCGCCGGGGACCAGGATCTCGGGGCGCCCGTCGCCGCTCAGGTCGGCGATGGCGTGCAGGGCCAGGATGGTCGAGCCGAAGGCATGATTGGAATAGCCGGTGTCGGCGGCCAACGGCATGAAGCCGCCGTCGCGCCAGCCATGGACGCGCAGGGTGCCGCCGATATGCGGCGTCTCGACGACGGCGATCTCCATGCGCCCATCACCGTCCAGGTCGGCGACGCCGATGGGATTGAGCCAGCGGTCGGGGGTGCCCAGGGCCGGGCCGACCGTCAGGCCGACGCGACCGTCGACCACATGGACGATGGCGGGCGCGGCGCCGCCGCGCGGGTCGCTGTGGACCAGAAGAACGGCTTCGTCGCGTTCGTCGCCGTCCAGATCGACGACGCGCGGCTCCAGGTCCTCGAACACCGCGTCGGCGGGCAGATCCAGGCGCAGGACGCCGCCGTCCCGCAGGCCGATGGCCAGGGCGCTGGCCTCCAGGCCGTCGCCCAGGGCGCCGTGGGGATAGCGGTCGGTGGGCGTGCTCAGCCAGGCCCGCACCACCGGCCCCCAGCCGTGCGCCACCCGGCTGTCGGGCAGAAGGTCGGGCGGCGGGTCCATATGGGCGGCCTCCGGGGCCTGGTCCGGTGGCGCCGGCGCCGGACCGATGGCCAGATCGGCCGCCGCCGCGGGGTGGCCGGCGGTCGGGAGCAGGGCCAGGAACAGGGCCAGGGTGGCCGCGGACCAGAGACGCATGGGCACGATCCCGTCTGGTTTAAGGAACCTGTTAACTTCTCGGCGCCAAGATGGGGGCGCCGAAGCAAAGGGACGACCCATGGCCGACGATACTCCGAACTCGCTCGACGATCCGGACCTCCAGACCATTGGCGGCAACCGCCAGACGTCGTCGGAAGCCATCTATACCGTTCCCGTGGAGATCGCCGTGGTCCTCGGCAAGTCGGACCTGCGCGTCAACCAGCTCCTGAAGCTCGGCCGTGGCGCCGTGGTCGAACTGGATCAGCGGACCGACGATCCCGTTGAGATTTACGCCAACGACATTCTGGTCGCCCGCGGCGAGGTGGTCATCACCGACGGCGACCGCATCGGCGTCACCCTCACCGAATTGGTGAAGAGCATCTTCGCCAAGCAATAGGGCGTTTTCCGGGCGAACAACGGATTGCCTGGGCGCCGGTCGTCTGTCGTCGCGCCGTCGCGGGACGCCTATTTGGCGTCGGCGACGGATCCGGCGGCGTGGACGATGATGTCGCCGAACTCGCGCAGGAAGACCGATCCCTTCACGGTGCGCTGGATCAGGACGCTGCGGCGGTCGTGATCGTCCACCTTGCGCCTGACCAGACCGTATTCGGTCAGGCGGTCGACGGCGCGCGTGACGGCGGGCTTGGACACGTTGAGAAGACCAGCCAGGCCGCGCACGGTATGCGGCGGCGTGGTCAGATAGACCGTCAGCAGCAGGGCCATCTGGCGGGCCGACAGATCGGGGGCTTCCCGGCGCACGCTCTCGACGATCGCGCCGCGCCACAGGTCGAGCGCTTCGACGGGTTTGATCCTGACGCTCATTGTTTCCCCATTCCGAAACCGCCCCGGTCCACCTCCGCCCCGTTCCGTTCCCGAAACAGGGGCGCGGACGCACGGTGGACCCCCTCAGGTCCCTGGCCTGCCCTGACGCCAACCGGAACGATAGGAACCGTGACCCTACCGCCCGACGTTCAAGCGCCGTGTTAAGTCGTAAGCGACGGTGGGTTGGTTCGTCAACCGAAACGACCGCGAAGGGCGTCAAAGACCGCGCGCAGGCCCTGGGCCTCGCCCCCCACCGGTCGCGCCGGACGGGCGCGCTGGTTCCAGGCGTAGCAGTCGATATGCGCCCAGGGCGTTTCCTCGGACACGAAGGCCTGCAGGAACAGGGCGGCGGTGATGGCCCCGGCCATTCCGCCTTCGGGCGCATTGTCCAGGTCGGCGATTCGCCCGTCGATCATGCGGCGATAGCCCGGCCACAGCGGCAGGCGCCACAGCGGGTCGTCGGTCTCGCGCGCGCTGGAGAGCAGGGCGTCGGCCAGGGCGTCGTCGTTGGCGAACAGGGCCGGGATCTCCGGTCCCAGGGCGACGCGCGCCGCGCCGGTCAGGGTGGCGAAATCCACCAACATCTCCGGACCCTCGGCGTCGGCCTCGTCCAGGGCGTCGGCCAGGACCAGGCGACCCTCGGCGTCGGTGTTGCCGACCTCGACGGTCAGGCCCTTGCGGGTGCGCAGGACGTCGCCGGGGCGGAAGGCGTTGCCGGACACGGCGTTGTCGACCGCCGGGATCAGCACCCGCAGCCGCACCGGCAGGGCGGCGTCCATGACCATCAGGGCGACGCCCAGGGCATGGGCCGCGCCGCCCATGTCCTTCTTCATCAACTTCATGGCGCTGGCCGGCTTGAGGTCGAGGCCGCCGGTATCGAAACAGACGCCCTTGCCGACCAGGGTGACGCGCGGCGCCTCCGGATCGCCCCAGGTCAGATCCAGCAGGCGCGGCGGACGCGGGCTGGCCCGGCCGACGGCGTGGATGGCCGGATAGTTGGCGGTCAGCAGGTCGTCGCCGACGACGGCGCGCAGGCTGGCCCCGTACTCCCCGGCCAGGGTCTCGGCGGCGGCCTGAAGGTCGCCCGGACCCATGTCCTCGGCCGGGGTGTTGACCAGATCCCGCACCAGGGCGATGGCGCGGGCGGTACGGGTGACGGCGGCGCGGTCGGCGTTCCGCGGCCAGACCAGCCGCGACAGGGACGGACGCTTGTCCTTGTAGCGGTCGAAGACATAGCCGCCGACAGCCCAGGCCAGCGCGATGTCGGTGGCCAGCTTGGTCTCGCAGGGGGGATCGAGCAGGAAGGTGCCGTCCGGCAGCTTGCCCGGCAGGTCGCCCAGGGCGAAGGCGTCGCTTCCGTCGCCGATCCCGGCCAGCACGCGGTCGACGCCACCGCCGGGGCTGGGCAGCAGGCAGACGGTGCCCGCCGCCCCGCTGAAGCCGCTGGCGCGCGCGAAGGGCGGCACGGCGGGGCCTTCGTCGTCACGACCGGCGGTGATCGGGGTCAGGGCGATGGTATCGGACGTGGGGCTGTCGACGAGGGTCTCGATGAGGGGCATGGGCACTCGGGCGGATAAAGGTGTCGGCGGGGGCGGGCCGGGAAGCGGTCCCCGGCGCGCCTGTCGCCGACCAGCCTACTCCATCAGCCCGGCATCGAAATAGTAGTTCGCTGCCCCGGCATGCAAGGGTATGCCCAGACCCTGGGTGGCCTGCTCGGGGATCATCTGGGCGCCGCCCGGATGGCCCTTGACGAACAGCGCCCGATTGCTGGGGTGCCACAGGGCCTGGGTGATGCCGTAGATCAGGTCGTCGGGCTGGCGGGTCGAGGTGATGAGGACGGCGCCGACCATGATGGTCGGCACGGCGGGCGCGCCGGGATAGACGTCGGCGGCGATCTCGCCCTGGAGCAGGAAGGGATAGGTGTCGGCCAGCTTGCGCGCGGGCGCCCCGTCGATGGGCACCAGCATGGCGTCGCCACCCTCCAGAAGGCGGGAGATGGTGGCGATGGGGGCCCCGGCGACGAAGAAGAAGGCGTCGATGTCGCCGCTCAGAAGGGCGTCCGCCGAGGCGCCGGGCTTGAGGTGGGCCGCCTTGATGTCCTTTTCGCGCAGTCCGTAGGCGCCCAGGATGGCCAGGGCGTCGACCAGGGTTCCCGACCCCTGTTCGCCGATGGACACGCGCTTGCCCTTCAGGTCGGTGACGGCGCCGATTCCCGACCCGGCGCGGGCGACCAGATGAAAGGCTTCCTGATAGAGCATGCCGATGGCGGCCAGATCCTCCGCCGCGCCCTTGCCCTTGTAGACGCCGGTTCCGTGGTAGGCCCAATAGGCGATGTCGGCCTGGGCCAGGGCCAGTTCGATGCCGCCGCGCACCACCGCGTCGACGTTGGCGACGGCGCCGTGCGTCGACTGGGCGACGGCGATCAGGCCGGGCACGCCGCAGCTTCCGCCTTTGTCGCAGGGCCGCGATCCCGGAGGATTGGAGATGGCGTTGGCGATCAGGCCGCCCATGGGGAAGTAGGTGCCGCCGGTCGGTCCCGTGCCGATGCGCACGAAGCGCATTTCCGCCGCGTCCGGACTTTGCTGCGCCAGCGCCGGACCGAGGCCCGCCGCCAGGAGGGTCGGCAGGACGGCGGCGGCACGCGCCAATCGGCGCAGCGGAGCGATAACGGACACGGTGAACCTCCCTCGCTTATATGATTTTTTTCGAATATATGTGCCAGCGCGGGATCGATTTTACAAGCCGAATGGCCAATTTAGCCGTTCCTTGG
>CAZFRK010000273.1:0-4545 GCA_964521375.1 uncultured Rhodobacterales bacterium | reverse complement strand
CGGAAGAGATCGGCGTCCGTGCGCCCGGCACCGTGTATCAGAACCGCCCCCGTCCAGGCGATCAGGCTCTGCCGGTCGCACAGGCGTCCGTCCTCGACCGCCCACTCCAGACCATGCGAATAGGTGAAGGCGCCGACCGGGAAGGACGGCGACAGCCACGTCATCAAGCGGTAGAGGGCGGCGGTCATCGCGACGGAACCTCCCTAGTGAACGTGGGAGCCATGACCATGGTCATGGCTGTGCCCGTGACCATGATGATCGTGCCCGTGGGATGCCCCATGGCCGCCATAGGCGCCGCCTTCCGGCTGGAACGGCGCCCTGGCGCGCTCGACGGTGGCGCCCAGCCCTTCGACCATGGATTCCAGAACATGGTCGTGGGCGATGCGCAGGCGCCCGTCCGGCAGTACCTGCACCGGCGTATGGCGGTTTCCCAGGTGCCAGGCGACACGGGTCAGGTGGATGGCGTCGCCGCAAGTGATGTCCGCCACCGCTTCTTCGGCCGCGATGACCCGGATGATGGTCCCGTCCTCCAGGACCAGCCCGTCGCCGTCGCGTAACTGCGTGGCCTCGGGCAGGTCCAACAGAAAGTCCCCGCCCGCGTCGTCGCGCATGAGGATGCGACGACGGTGCCGGTCGGCGCAGGGCAATGTCACCGTGGCGACCTCGGCGGAGGCGGCCCAGACGCCGGAGCGGCGGAGTTCAGGCGTGCGACGCATGGCAAGAACCTCCTCAGAACAGGAAATAGCGTTGCGCCATCGGCAGGACTTCCGCCGGCTCGCAGGTCAGAAGCTCGCCGTCGGCGCGCACCTCATAGGTCTCGGCGTCCACCTCGATCTCCGGGGTGGCGTTGTTCAGAACCATGTCGGTCTTCTTCACCGCCCGACAACCAGTCACCGGCAGAAGCGTCTTCGACAGGCCGAAGCGCCGTCCGACGTCGCCGTCGACCGCCGCCTGACTGACGAAGGTCACCGACGACAGGGTGAGCGACCGCCCGAACGCCCCGAACATGGGACGATAGTGGACCGGCTGCGGCGTCGGGATGGAGGCGTTGGGGTCGCCCATGGCCTTGGCGACGATGGTGCCGCACTTAAGGACCATATGCGGCTTGACCCCGAAGAAAGCCGGGTCCCAGAGCACCAGATCGGCCAGCTTGCCTGCTTCCACCGACCCAACATGGGCGCCGATGCCATGGGTGATGGCCGGATTGATGGTGTATTTGGCGATGTAGCGACGGACCCGCAGGTTGTCGTTCTCGCCCGCCTCGTCGGCCAGACGCCCGCGCTGGACCTTCATCTTGTGCGCCGTCTGCCAGGTGCGCAGCACCACTTCGCCGACCCGGCCCATGGCCTGACTGTCCGACGAAATGATCGAGAACGCCCCCAGGTCGTGCAGGATGTCTTCAGCCGCGATGGTTTCCCGCCGGATGCGGCTTTCGGCGAAGGCCACGTCTTCCGGAATGCGCGGATCCAAATGGTGGCAGACCATCAGCATGTCGAGGTGTTCGTCGATGGTGTTGCGCGTGAAGGGCCGCGTCGGATTGGTCGACGACGGAATGACGTTCTGTTCGCCCACCACCTTGATGATGTCCGGGGCGTGCCCACCCCCGGCGCCTTCGGTATGAAAGGCGTGAATGGTCCGCCCCTTGAAGGCGGCGATGGTGTTTTCGACGAAGCCGCTTTCGTTCAGCGTGTCGGAATGGATGGCGACCTGAACGTCCATCTCCTCGGCCACCGACAGGCAGGTGTCGATGGCCGACGGCGTAGTGCCCCAGTCCTCATGCAGCTTGAGGCCGCAGGCCCCGGCGGCCACCTGCTCGACCAGCGGCCCGGCGGCGGAGGCGTTGCCCTTGCCGAAAAAGCCCAGGTTCATGGGAAAGGCTTCGGCGGCCTGGAGCATGCGCTCCATGTGCCACGGTCCCGGCGTACAGGTGGTGGCGTTTGTGCCGTCCGCCGGGCCCGTGCCGCCGCCCATCATGGTGGTGATGCCCGAATAGAGGGCGTCTTCCATCTGCTGCGGGCAGATCCAATGGATGTGACTGTCTATGCCGCCCGCGGTCAGGATACGCCCTTCCCCGGCGATGGCTTCGGTTCCAGGACCGACGATGATGTCCACGTTGGGCTGAATGTCGGGGTTGCCCGCCTTGCCGATGGCGTGGATACGTCCGCCCTTCAGGCCGACGTCGGCCTTGACGATGCCCCAATGGTCGACGATCACCACGTTGGTGATGACCGTATCGACGGCGCCATCGGCGCGCGACCGCTGCGACTGGCCCATGCCGTCGCGCAGCACCTTGCCGCCGCCGAACTTCACTTCCTCGCCAAAGGTGGTGGCGTCGCGCTCGATCTCGATGATCAGATCGGTGTCGGCCAGCCGCACCTTGTCTCCGGTGGTGGGGCCGAACATACCGGCGTAGGACGCGCGGTCGATGGTGTAAGCCAT
This sequence comes from uncultured Rhodobacterales bacterium, assembly GCA_964521375.1. Classification (GTDB taxonomy): domain Bacteria; phylum Pseudomonadota; class Alphaproteobacteria; order Rhodospirillales; family Rhodospirillaceae; genus CAZFRK01. Next base: position 2,106 of record CAZFRK010000273.1, on the reverse strand, counting down.
GGTCTGTCCCCTCCCCTAGAGCTTGCCCTGAACGGCGGCGTTGAAGCCGATGACGACGCGGTCCCCGGCCAGCGCCACCAACTGAACCTCGCGCGCCTGCCCCGGCTCGAACCGGACGGCCGAGCCGGACGGAATGTCCAGGCGAAAACCTTTCGCCGCCGCGCGGTCAAAGGTCAGGGCGCCATTCACTTCGGCGAAATGGAAGTGACTGCCCACCTGGACCGGGCGGTCGCCGGTGTTCTCGACGGTCAGGGTCAGGGTCTCGCGCCCCGCGTTGAGGACGATCTCGCCGTCGGCGGGGAAGAGTTCGCCAGGAATCATTGCTCGGGTCTCCCTCACCGGATGGGATCGTGAACGGTCACCAGCTTGGTGCCGTCGGGAAAGGTCGCCTCGACCTGGATTTCGTGGATCATCTCCGGGATGCCGTCCATGCACTGTTCCCGCGTGATGACCTTCGCGCCGGCCTGCATCAGATCGGCCACCGACCGACCGTCGCGGGCGCCCTCGACCACGAAGTCGGTAATCAGGGCGATGGCCTCCGGATGGTTGAGTTTCACGCCCCGCTCCAGGCGGTTGCGGGCCACCATGGCGGCCACCGAGACCAACAGTTTGTCCTTTTCCCGTGGTGTCAGGTTCACGGTCGTATCCCCTTCTTAGAACAGGCCATGGCGATGATGATCGTCAGACGTGCCACAGACGCGGCAAGCGGTCGGGCAAGGCCGCCGCCGCATGGCGCAAATAGCCCCAGCAGGCGGCGAAATCGGTGCGGGCGGCCAGGGCGTCGCGGGCCAGCCAGCGGGTAACAAGCAAACCTTTGACGACGGTGGAGGCCCGCCGCACCCCGTCGGGCGGCGTCCGCTCGCGCAGGGCATCGCGCAAGGACCCGGCGTCCGGTCCATGATGGATGAGCGTCGCCGTCAACCGGGCGCCGTCAAAGGTCGCCGGATGGGCCAGAACGGCCCCCAAATCGCCGTCCAGATGCAGCGCGTCGGCCCAAATCAAACGACCGCCGACGCGGATTTCCCAGGCGTCGCGGGCCAGACCGGTGCTCAGCGTTTCGCCATGCGCCTGGCGTCCGAAGACCAGCATCTCCCCGGCCAGGCAGCGGGCGTCCGGCGCCAGATCCAGCGTCGTGCGGCGGCGCAGGCGCGCTTGGTCGAAGAGGATGGTTTCCTGGGGCAGCCACTCCAGCCAAGCCCCGGCCTCGGCCCGCAGCCGCGTTTCCACCCGCACGTCGGCGCCCAAGGAGCGATAGACCTTCTCCGCCGCCTGCGCCATGGCGAGCAATCGCGTTCCCGCCCCCGCCGTGATGTCCAGGTCCAGCCGGTCCCCACCAACCAATCCGCCGGACGTATTGGTCACGACGGCGGTCAGCGGCTCGTCCTTTGGCATATGGGGAAAGAGGACGCGCAGGGGCGCGTCCTGCCGCAGGTCATCGAGACGGGTGACGTCCCCGCCCGCCTTGACGGCGAGCAGGGCGCGTCCCTCCACGGTCGAGCGGCGGGGAAGATGGGTCACGGAGCGGGGGTCTCCCTGAACGGATACGGTCTCATCTCTTCAAAGGGCGTGCCAGCCGCAAGCCCTGAAAATCCAGGCGACACAGTCGGGAAGCGCCCTTCAATTAGGCTGCGGGCGCCCAAAAAACAGGCGTCACACCGTCAGATGGCGGCGGATCACGGTTTCATCCATATCGGCCTTGGTGCCCGACAGGACGATTTCGCCGCGGTCCATGACGGCGTAGTCGTCCGCCAAGTCACGGGCGAACTCGAAGTACTGCTCGACCAGGAGGATAGCCATGTCGCCCCGGTTGGCGAGCAGCCGGATGACACGCTCGATGTCCTTGATGATCGAGGGCTGAATGCCTTCGGTCGGCTCGTCCAGGACCAGCAGGCGGGGCCGCGTCACCAGGGCGCGCGCGATCGCCAACTGCTGCTGCTGCCCTCCCGAGAGGTCGCCGCCGCGCCGATGAAGCATGTCCTTCAGTACCGGGAAAAGATCGAAGATCTCGTCGGGAACATGCTTCAGGGCGCGCGGCAGGCAGGCGTAGCCGGTCTCGAGGTTTTCGCGCACCGTCAGGCGGGGAAAGATCTCGCGCCCCTGCGGCAC
>CAZFRK010000272.1:0-4581 GCA_964521375.1 uncultured Rhodobacterales bacterium | reverse complement strand
GCCATGACCGGCGGCCAGCCGGTCGACGGTCCCCTGTCGGTGCCGCAAATCACCCATCAGGTCGCCGCCGAAGGCGTGACCCGCGTCGTCGTCGTCTCCGACGAACCGGAGAAATACCCCGCCGACGCCAACTTCGCGCCGGGCGTGAAGGTCTATCACCGCGACGACCTGGACACCGTGCAGCGCGACCTGCGCGACACCCAGGGGACGACGGTCCTGGTCTACGATCAGACCTGCGCCGCCGAAAAGCGCCGTCGCCGCAAGCGCGGCAAGATGCCCGACCCGCCCAAGCGCGTCTTCATCAACGATCTGGTCTGCGAAGGCTGCGGCGACTGCGGCGTGCAGTCCAATTGCGTCGCCGTCCAGCCGGTGGAAACCGAATGGGGCCGCAAGCGCGCCATCGACCAGTCCAGTTGCAACAAGGACTTCAGTTGCCTGAAGGGCTTCTGCCCGTCCTTCGTCACCGTCGAGGGCGCCCGCGTCCGCAAGCAGGGCGGCGTCGGCGACACCGCCTTCCCGGCCCTGCCCAATCCCGACACGCGAAAGGCCATCGACGGCGCCTATGACATCGTCGTCACCGGCATCGGCGGAACCGGCGTGGTGACCATCGGCGCCCTGCTCGGCATGGCCGCCCACCTGGAAGGCAAGGCCGTCTCGGTCCTCGACCAGACGGGTCTGGCCCAAAAGAACGGCGCCGTCGTCACCCACCTGCGGCTGGCCGAGACGCCCGACCGCATCAAGGCCGTGCGCATCGCCGCGGGCAACGCCAATCTGGTGCTCGGCGCCGACATGCTGACCGCCGGAACCTACGACACCCTGGGCAAGATGCGCCACGGCCTGACCACCGCCGTCATCAACGCCCACGAGGTCATGACCGCCGACTTCACCGGCAAGCCGGACATGTTGTTCCCGGCGCGCGAGGTGGTCGAGGCGGTGACCGAGGCCGCGGGCGCCGAGGCGAGCCACTTCGTCGACGCCACGTCCATCGCCACGGCGCTACTCGGCGACAGCATCGCCACCAACCTGTTCCTGGTCGGCTACGCGTGGCAGAAGGGCCTTATCCCACTCTCCGCCGAGGCCATCGAGCGGGCCATCGAGTTGAACGGCGCCGCCGTCGACTTCAACAAGCAGGCCTTCCTGTGGGGCCGTCGCGCCGCCCACGATCAGGCCGCCGTGGAGGCCCTGGCCCAGCCGGGCGCCGGAAGCACGCTCGCCCAGCACGCGCTTTCCGAAACCCTGGACGAGGCCATCGCCCGCCGGGCCGCCTTCCTGACCGACTATCAGGACGCCGCCTACGCGGAACGTTACACCGCCTTCGTCGCCAAGGCTCGCGCCGCCGAACAGGCCAAGGTTCCCGGACGCGACGAGCTGACCGACACGGTCGCCCGCGCCCTGTTCAAGCTGATGGCCTACAAGGATGAATACGAGGTCGCCCGCCTCTATACGGACGGCGCCTTCGCCGACGCCCTGAAGGCCCAGTTCGAACCGGAGGACGGCAAGGACCTCAAGCTGACCTTCCATCTGGCGCCGCCAATCCTCGGCGACCGCGACCCCAAGACCGGACGGTTGGTGAAGTCCACCTTCGGCCCCTGGATGATGACGGCCTTCAAGATTCTGGCGAAGCTCAAGCCCCTGCGCGGGTCGGCGCTCGACGTCTTCGGCTATACCGAGGAACGCAAGCTCCAGCGCCGCCTGATCGGCGAGTACGAACAGGTCATGGACGAGGTTCTGTCCCGCCTGGACATGGACACCCACGGCATCGCCGTCGACATCGCCCGCCTGCCCCTCGCCATGCGCGGCTTCGGCCATGTCCTGGACAAGAGCGTCGCGGAGGCCCAGGCCCGTCTGGCGGAGCTTCTAGCCGCCCTGCGCGACCCGGCGCCCCAGGCGACGGCGGCCGAATAGGCCGCTGCTTCCTCCGGCCCGCGACGAGCGGACAAACGAAGACCCCGCCGGTGACGCCGACGGGGTCTTTCGTGTTCCGGACCCGCGTGCGCGGCCCCGGGGTCGATCTTCCGGAAAGGCTTGGCCTCAGACGCCGACGGCGGCGCGGTAGAGTTCGAGCAGTTGCTCCTCTTCCTCGCGCTCGTGCGGCTCCTTCTTGCGCAGGCGAATCAGCGCCCGGATCGCCTTGGTGTCGAAGCCGGTGCCCTTGGCCTCGGCGTAGACGTCCTTGACGTCGCTGGCGATGGCCGCCTTTTCTTCCTCAAGGCGCTCGATGCGCTCGATGATCGACCGAAGCTGCTCAGCAGCCGAATTGTCCATGGATTCCATTGGCAGGCTCCCGCTGCGGAAGACGGAGGAGATAAGTCGGCGGGGAGAATAGTCGCCCGTCCCGGCTTCCGCAAGCCGGGTGTCGGCGGCGCCGAGGCGCTGCTAAACCCCGTCGCCCGACAGCCCTTCGACCGTCTGCTCCACCAGCATGTCGACCACGGCGCGCAGGGCTTCGGACCGGTCGGCGCCGGACGCCAGGGCCTCCCGGTAGGCGGCCACCTGCGCATGGGCGCTGGTTCCCCGCTCCAGGATGACGCGGGCGTGCGCCAGTTCGTCCCGGCAACCCAGCGCCTCGGCGTCCTCGGCGACCAGCCCCAGAAGCTCTTCCAGAAGGTCGGTATAAGGCACCAGCCGCCCTTGGCCGAAGTCGATCAGCCCCTCGTCGGTGCCGTAGCGTTGCGCCCGCCAGCGGTTCTCGTCGATCAGCATGCGGGCATAGAGGCGCCAACGCTGGTTGTGGGTCCGCAGGCGCCACAGCATGCGCAGGGTGCAGACATAGAGCGCGGTGACGGCGACGGCGTCGTCCAGCCGCGTGCAGACGTCGCAGATGCGCATCTCGAGTGTCGGGAAGCGGTCGGAGGGCCGGATGTCCCACCACAGCTTGGTGGCGTCTTCCAGGATACCGGCCCGGACCAGCACGTCCACGTGGCGCTGGTATTCGGCGAAGCTGGCGAACTGCTGCGGCAGGCCGGTGCGCGGCAATTCCTTGAAGACGGAGATGCGATAGGACTTCAGCCCCGTGTCGACGCCCCGCCAGAAGGGAGACGAGGTGGACAGCGCCAGGAGGTGCGGCAGGAAGTAGCTGACCTGATTGAGCAGGTCGATGCGCAGTTCCGGGTCCTCGATGCCCACATGGACGTGCATGCCGCAGATGACCAGCCTTCGGACCACCGCCTGGAGGTCCTGCGACAGCATGTTGTAGCGTTCCTTGTCGGTATGCTTCAGGGCGTCCCACTGGGCGAAGGGATGGGTCGAGGCGGCGATGGGGGCAAGGCCGTGCCGACCCGCCACCTCGGCCACGCGGCCCCGCAGCCGGGCCAGCGCCCGCCGCGCCTCGGGCACCGTCGCGCAGACCTTCGTGCCGACCTCGATCTGGCTGCGCAGGAACTCCGGCGCCACCGTCCCGGCGTCGATGTCCCGCCCGCAGTCGTCGATCATCTCGACCGGCGGATCGACCGCCAGATCCCGCGTCTGGGAATCGACCAGAAGGTATTCTTCCTCGATCCCGACGGTGAAGGACGGTTCGTCCCCGCGCATCACGATCATTCGCCGCCTCCGTCGCCCGCTGGGGAAGCGTCCCCAGACTAGAAATGTACCACGCGATGAATGTCGGGATCGCCCAGCAACGGGTCCAGGGCCGCCGCCAGATGTTTCGCCCAGGCGGCGCATCCGGCTTGGTCGGCCACCAGATCCTGGCGGATTTCGATGGAGACGTGCGGCAGACCGGCGGCCTGGGCGTGACGGTCGCAGGTGGTGTTCAGAAGGCGCCCCGAATAAGGCTCGTTGTCGCCGACCGTGAAGCCCATGGCCTTCAGGGCGACGAACAGCGGCGCCATCAGGCGGTCGTCATGGTTCCACAACAAGCCGACCTCCCACGGGCGCGGAGCGCCGCCGGTCATGCGAGGCGTGAAGGAATGGACGGCGATCAGGGCCGGAGGCAGGTCGGGCCGACGCCGCCATTGATGGGCCAGGGCGTCGCCGATGGCCTGCTGATAGGGCCAATAGATCTCGGCGGTGCGGGTTTCCGCCTCGACCTCGGACAGGTCACGGTTTCCCGGGATGGGGATGCCGTCGGAGTCCGCGGGCATGGCCGCCGGATCGCCGGGCAGGCGGTTGCAGTCGACCACCAGCCGCGAATAGTTGCACAGCACCGCCGGGGCGTTCAGTCGCTCGGCCAGCAGGCGGGTGACGTCCGCCGCGCCGATGTCGATGGCGATATGCCGGTTAAAGGCGTCCTCGGGCAGGCCCAGGTCGTCCAGGGCCTCGGGAACGCGGCGGGAGGCATGGTCGCAGACCAGCACCAAGGGCGCCGTTCCCTCGGGATTGATCAGGTCGAAGGGCGGCGGATCGCCGGGGCCGAGAAGGCCGTGAACGGGAGTATCGGTCATGGCCCGGACTATAAGACACGGCGCGTCGTTCGGGTAGAGGCGACCCTCGACGGCGCTGCCGTTCCGGTCGCGCACCTCGCCTACGTCGGAACGGGGCGGTCGAGCGTGCGGGTGACGGCGGGTGAGCATCCCGTACGGGCGCTGCTCATCGGCGGCACACCGCTCGGCGAGCCGATCGTCATGTGGTGGAACTTCATCG
>CAZFRK010000271.1:0-4584 GCA_964521375.1 uncultured Rhodobacterales bacterium | reverse complement strand
ACAGGCCCTTCTCGTCCTTCAGCAGCTCGGGATACTTCTCGTGCATGCGCTGGGTGAGGTCGCCGCCGTCATCCAGGATCATGTTCGGACGCCAGCCGTCCGGACCCTCGATGGTCATGTCGATGGCCCACCAGAACTCCTCGTCGTTCATGCCCTTCCAGGCGAAGACCGGGATTTCGGCGGCGGCGATGGCGGCGGCGGCCTGATCCTGGGTGGAGAAGATGTTGCAGGAGCTCCAGCGGATCTCGGCGCCCAGCGCGGTCAGGGTCTCGATCAGCACCGCGGTCTGAATGGTCATGTGCAGGCAGCCGGCGATGCGGGCGCCCTTCAGCGGCTGGGCCGCGCCGTATTCCTCGCGCAGAGCCATCAGGCCCGGCATCTCGGTCTCGGCGATGGCGATTTCCTTGCGGCCCCAATCGGCCAGGCTGAAGTCTTTGACCTTGAAGTCGGTGAAGCTCATGAAAGGTTCCCTCTGCGTCGGGTCGGGTGGGGGGTCGGGTGGAGCGGGTGTCTGGCGACGGCGGTACGCCGACGGCGCGCCCTGACTCACGGGTCGGCGTGGCGACCCATGTACCAGACGCACCCGGCGCCAGCAATATGGCATATCGGAAGCAACATATAAACATATCTTTATGTAGAAGGCAACAGAGAATCCGGGTATGGTGCTGCCCGGCACCCGACCGTGGCCGCTGGGGCGTGGTCCGCTTCGTGTTGGGGGTCGTGCCTATTTTCCGCGCAATCTTGGAATTGCGCAGCCGGTAGGCGAGCCAGCCAAGGTAACAAAAACTTTTTGCCGTCGTAAGGTTAAATCCCCGTTGTCTATCGACTACAGTCAGTCCCAACGAACAAGCGGCGACACGGCCCCAATGTCGGGCCACTGCGAAACAGCCGCGATCCGTGTGGGCTTGACCTTCCGTTACGGCAAAATTTCTGGGACCACTGGGCGTTTTTCCTCCCTTGGGCGAGGTGTTGTTTCGTCCAGCCTTCCGGTCCTCGCCGCGTGTCTTCGCGGCCCCGCCCCAGACTCGCACACACCAGGGGCGTCGACGGGTGGCCCATGGCCGCCCCATCCTTCGGCGCCCACGCCGTATCACTAGGAGGAGTTCCCCGATGTCGAGCTATATTTTCACGTCCGAATCCGTCGGTGCCGGGCACCCCGACAAGGTCGCCGATAACGTTTCCGACGCCGTTCTGGATGCCATCCTGGAGCAGGACCCCAAGGCCCGCGTGGCCTGCGAGACCCTGGTCAACACCGGCATGTGCATCCTGTCGGGCGAAATCACCACCACCGCGCAGGTCGACTACACCCAGGTGGCGCGCGATACCATTTGCGACATCGGCTATGACAATCCGAAGTACGGCTACGATGGCCGCTCCATCGCCGTCCTGGTGGCGCTGGACAAGCAGTCCCCGGACATCGCCCAGGGCGTCGACGAAGGCGCCGGCCTCGACCTCGACCAGGGCGCCGGCGACCAGGGCCTGATGTTCGGCTACGCCTGCCGCGAGACCGACGAACTGATGCCCATGCCGATCCAGCTGTCCCATCGCATCACCGCCCGTCAGGCCCAGGTGCGCAAGGAAGGCCGCCTGTCCTGGCTGCGCCCGGACGTGAAGAGCCAGGTCTCCATCAAGTATGAGGACGGCAAGCCCGTCGGCATCGACACCGTCGTCCTGTCGACCCAGCACGACGAGGACATCACTCACGCCGCGCTGCGCGAGGCGGTGATCGAAGAGATCATCAAGCCGTGCCTGCCCGAGGCCTTCGTCGGCGACGACATCACCTACCACGTCAACCCGACCGGTCGCTTCGTCATCGGCGGCCCGGTGGGCGACTGCGGCCTGACCGGCCGCAAGATCATCGTCGACACCTACGGCGGCATGGGCCGTCACGGCGGCGGCGCCTTCTCCGGCAAGGACCCCTCGAAGGTCGACCGCTCGGCGGCCTACGCCGCCCGCTACGTGGCCAAGAACATCGTCGCCGCCAATCTGGCCGACGCCTGCGAGGTCCAGCTTGCCTACGCCATCGGCGTCGCCCGCCCGGTGTCGGTGCACGTCAACACCTTCGGCACCAACACGATCGACGAGCGTCGCATCGAAGAGCTGGTGCGCGAGACCTTCGACCTGCGGCCGAAGGGCATCGTCCAGATGCTCGACCTGCTGCGCCCGATCTATCGTCCGACGGCGGCCAACGGCCACTTCGGACGGACCGAGGACACCTTCTCCTGGGAGAAGACCGACAAGGCGCGAGCCTTGATGGCCGCCGCGGGAGTCGCGGCCGCCGAATAGCCAGCCGAGCGACCGTCGGACACCGCGCCGTGCCTTCCCTCCCGCGGGGGAGGCACGGACGGCGGCGGGCGGCTTCGGCTGCCAACCGAACTGGAGACTCGTAATGTCCACGACGACCCTGACCCGCAACAAGGAACTGGTCGCTGAGGAACAAGTCTACGGCGAAGATCCGATCGCGGTCCGAGAGACCGGCCAATACCGACAGGAATACGTAAAAAGTTTCGCCGAGAAGTGGGATGACCTGATCGACTGGGACGGGCGCGCCGCCAGCGAGGGCCGCTTCTTCATCGACACCCTGAAGGCGCGCGGCAAGACCAAGATCCTCGACGTCGCCACCGGCACCGGATTCAATTCGGTGCAGCTCCTGAAGGCGGGCTTCGACGTCACCTCGGTCGACGGCAGCGCCGCCATGCTGGCCCAGGCCTTCGACAACGCCAAGGACCATCAATTCATCCTGCGCGCCATCCAGGCCGACTGGCGCTGGCTGAACCAGGACGTCCACGGCAAGTTCGACGCCATCATCTGCCTGGGCAACAGCTTCACCCACCTGTTCGACGAAGCCGACCGCCGCCGCGCCTTGGCGGAATTCTACGCCGCCCTGAAGCACGACGGCCTGTTGATCATCGACCAGCGCAATTACGACGCCATCCTCGATCACGGCTTTTCGACCAAGCACAAATTCTATTACTGCGGCGACCGCGTGACCGCCGAGCCGGAGCATGTGGACGAGGGCCTGACCCGCTTCCGCTATGACTTCCCGGACGGCGAAAGCTACCGCCTGAACATGTTCCCGCTGCGCAAGGGCTATATGCGCGGCCTGCTTCAGGACGCCGGGTTCCAGTCCATTCACACCTATGGGGACTTCCAGGAGACCTATCAGGACGAAGACCCCGACTTCTTCATTCACGTCGCGGAGAAAGCCTATGTCCACCAGTGAACTTGAACGCCCCGTCCAGGACGTCGCCAAGGTCGCCGAGGACTATTACGACAGCGACGACGCCGACGCCTTCTACTATTCCATCTGGGGCGGCGAGGACATCCACGTCGGTCTCTACGACACCACCGACGACATCAAGGAAGCCTCCCGCCTGACCGTCGAGAAGATGGCCGAGCAGGTCCACCTGGACGCCGGGCACGCGGTGCTGGACATCGGCGCGGGCTACGGCGGCGCGGCGCGCTATCTGGCCCGCACGCGCGGCTGTTCGGTCCATTGCCTGAACATCTCCGCCAAGCAGAACGCCACCAACCGCCGCCTGACCGCCGAGCAGGGCCTCGACGACAAGGTGACGGTGGTCCACGGCGCCTTCGAACAGGTGCCGGAGCCGGACGAAAGCTTCGACGTGGTGTGGTCGCAGGACGCCATCCTGCACTCCGGCGACCGCGAGCAGGTCCTGCGCGAGGCCTTCCGCGTCCTCAAGCCGGGGGGCCGGTTCATCTTCACCGATCCCATGCAGGCCGACGACGTTCCGGACGGCGTCCTGCGGCCGGTCTACGACCGCATCCACCTGGAAAGCCTCGGCTCCTTCGCCTTCTACCGCCAGGCGGCCAAGCGGGTCGGCTTCGAGGAGGCCGCCCTGATCCCGCTGACCGAGCAGATCCCTCGCCACTATGGCCGGGTCGGCGCGGTGCTGAAGAAGCATTACGCCGACGGTCACGGCGGTCGGATCAGCCAGGACTACATGGACCGCATGCTGGTCGGCCTGGACAACTGGGTGAAGGCCGGAAACGCCGGGCACCTGGCCTGGGGCATCCTGCATTTCCGCAAGCCCGCCTAGACGCCGCCGCGCGATCCGCGGATGGTGCCCGGGGGCCGCATTCAGCCCTTCCCTTCGGCGAAGCCTCCGGGCACAATCCGCGCGATGACCGAGACACCCGACAGCACCGCCCTGCCCGACGCGCCGCCCAAGGCGGATGAAGCCTACCGGGTCCTGGCGCGCAAATACCGACCGGCGGATTTCACCACGCTGATCGGCCAGGAGGCTTTGGTCCGCACCCTGTCCAACGCCATCCGCACCGGACGGCTGGCCCAGGCCTACGTGCTGACCGGCGTGCGCGGCGTCGGCAAGACGACGACGGCGCGCATCATCGCCCGCTGCCTGAACTGCGTCGGTCCCGACGGCACCGGCGGGCCGACCGTCGAGCCGTGCGGCGTCTGCGAGCATTGCCGCGCCATCGCCGAGGATCGCCACGTCGACGTCATCGAAATGGACGCCGCCTCGCGCACCGGCGTCGGCGACATGCGGGAACTGCTGGAGGGCGTGCGCTACCGTCCGACCTCGGCCCGCTACAAGATCTACA
>CAZFRK010000270.1:0-4594 GCA_964521375.1 uncultured Rhodobacterales bacterium | reverse complement strand
GGCGCCGCCATGACCGCCGCCCTGGACCGCGCCATCAAGCGCGACGAGTGGATCGTCGTCACCGGCTGGCGTCCGCACTGGATGTTCGGCAAGTACGACCTGCGCTACCTGGACGACCCCAAGGGCACTTTGGGCGCCGCCGAGCGCGTCCACGTGGTCGCCCGCAAGGGCTTCTACCAGGAGAACCCGAAGGCGGCCATGATGCTGGCCCGCTTCAACCTGCCGCTGGAAGACCTGGAGGCCGCCATGGCCGAGGCCCAGGAAACCTCTTATGAGGAAGCGGTGGACAAGTACCTGAAGGCGCACGCCAACCGCGTCGACTATTGGGTCACCGGCAAGATCGCCGAGTAATCCAGCCGCGCGGCGACGACGAAAGGCCCCGCTTCGGCGGGGCCTTTTTCGTGCCCTTCCGGGACCTCCGTGACGACCCCTTTTGGGGCTGGGGCGGCGGCCTATTCGGCGGCGGTCGATTCCGGCGTCGGCAGGACCTCTTCGGGCTTGAAGAGGGCGATGTTGCTCAGGAACTGATCGACCGAGGCGTCCCAGTTGTAGTCCAGCGCGAAGGTCCGGCAGCGGTCGCGTGGGATCTCCAGGGCCTTGAGCGCGGCGGCGCGCAGGTCCTGGTCCAGGACGGCGACCGGCGCCGCCGGGTCCTGGGCGGCGAAGACGTCGTTGGGACCGGGCACCGGATAGGCGGCGACCGGCGCGCCGCAGGCGGCGGCCTCCAGCAGCACCAGGCCGAAGGTGTCGGTCAGGGAGGGGAAGACGAAGGCGTCGGCGGCGGCGAAGTGGGCGGCCAGCTCGGCGCCGTGCTTGGCGCCGGTGAAGACGACATCGGGATAGCGGCGTTTCAGCTCGTCCATCTGCGGGCCGTCGCCGACCACCACCTTGGTGCCCGGCAGGTCCAGCGATAGGAAGGCGCCGATGTTCTTTTCCACCGCCACCCGGCCGACGTTGACGAACAGCGGGCGTGGCAGGTCGCGCAGCGCGGGCGGGATCTCGCCGTCGTCGGCGCGCGGTCGGAACAGGTCCGTGTCGACGCCGCGCGTCCAGCGGCGGATGTTGGTGAAGCCGCGCGCCTCCAACTCGTCCTGGATGCCCTGGGTGGCGACCATCATGGCCTGCGCCGGGCCGTGGAACCAGCTCACCAGCTTGTAGCCCATGCTGATGGGCAGGCGGGTGCGGGCGTGGACGTATTCCGGGAACTTGGTGTGGAAGGCCGTGGTGAAGGGCAGGCCGTGGCGGCGGCAGTAACGGCGCGCGGCGATGCCCAGAGGCCCTTCGGTGGCGATATGGATGGCGCAGGGGCGGAAGCGCCCGATGACGCGCGCGATCTCCCGTCCCGGCAGGACCGACAGGCGGATTTCCGGATAGGTCGGGCAGGGCAGGGTGCGGAAGGTCTCCGGCGTGACCGCGTGCACCTCGTGGCCGCGGCCTTCCAGCCGGTCCTTCAGGGTCGCGAGCGTGCGAACGACGCCATTGATTTGAGGAAACCAAGCGTCGGTGACGAGAAGGATACGCATGTCGGCTCCGTTGCGGAAGACGCCGGGTCCTGGGCCTCGCCGTCCGGCGCCTTGGCCTTTCCGGCGAAGGAGTCCAGCGGCTTGTAGGCGCGCTCGCGGGTCCAGTCGATGATCTCCAGGCGTCCGTCGGCGTGTTCGACCAGGGCGGTGCAGCTTTCCACCCAGTCGCCGTCGTTGCAGTAGAGGATGCCGTCGATATCGCGGATTTCGGCGTGATGGATGTGGCCGCAGACGACGCCGTCGACGCCGCGCCGCCGGGCCTCCTGGGCCATGGCGCCTTCGAACTTGGCGATGAAGGTGACGGCGTTCTTGACCTTGTGCTTCAGGTACTTGGACAGCGACCAATAGGGCATGCCCATGAGGCGGCGGGCCTGATTGAACCAGTGGTTCAGCCACAGCGCCACGCTGTAGGCCCAGTCGCCCAGCAGGGCCAGCCACTTGGCGTAAAGGACCACGCCGTCGAATTCGTCGCCATGCATGACCAGCAGACGCTTGCCGTCGGCGGTCTCGTGAATGGTTTCCCGCACCAGCTTGATTTCGCCGAAGTCGTGGTCCACGTAGCCGCGGGCGAATTCGTCGTGGTTGCCGGGAATGAAATAGACGTCGGTCCCCTTACGCGCCTTGCGCAGCACCTTCTGGACCACGTCGTTGTGGACCTGCGGCCAGTACCAGCCGCGCCGCAGGCGCCACCCGTCGATGATGTCGCCCACCAGGTACAGCGTGTCGCTTTCGGTTTCGCGCAGGAAATCGAGCAGGAACTCGGCCTTGCATCCGCGCGTTCCAAGGTGGATGTCGGACAGAAAGATGGCGCGGTAACGGCGCTGGTCGGAGGCGATCGCGTTCATGGGATGTCCTGAGCCGTTCCTGGGTCCACTTGGCTCTACCGTCCCAGGGATAGTATAGAGGTCCTCGGCAAGCCATAGGATATGCGCCGCGTCGCGAAGAATTAATGACAGTGACTTCAATGTGTCATGATGTCGTCATGGAGTATTGATTTCGCCTTCAGTATAAAGAGCCGTTTCTAGTAACAGGGCAGCCTCCTCCATGACGCATGACATGCGGCCCCCCACCTCCGACGTCGCGTCCGACGTCGCCTCGGCCAATCGCTCCGGCCCCTCGCCGATGGGCGCGCCGCCCCGCGGTCGCCTGATGGTGATCTTCAATCCCACCGCCGGCGGGGCCAGGGGGCGCCGCCTGCGGCGAACGCTGGACGCCTTGCGGGCGCGGGGATGCGTCCTCGACCTGCGGGAAACGGCCCGCAAGGGAGACGCCGAGGCCTTCGCCGCCGCCGCCCGGAGCGCCGACGTGGACGCCGTGGTGGTCGCCGGGGGCGACGGCACGGTGAACGAGGCCCTGAACGGCCTCGCCCAGGCGGCGCGCGAGCTGGAACGGGCGGGAAGCGGCGACAGCGTTCCGCCGCTCGGCCTCATTCCGCTCGGCACGGCCAATGTCCTGGCTCTGGAGATCGGTCAGTCGCTGGCGCCCGAGGCGGTGGCCAGCGCCCTGGTGCACGGCCCCCGGCGCGCCTGCGCCCTGGCCCGCGTCACCGCCCCCGACGCGACCGAGCCGGAGATGGCCGACGGGGGGCGTCTGTTCCTGCTCATGGGCGGGGCCGGGTTCGATGCCCATGTGGTGGAGAACGTGAAGCTCGGCCTGAAGAAGCACACCGGCAAGCTGGCCTATGTATGGGAAACCCTGGCCCAGGCCCTGCGCTATCCCTTTCCCACCGTGCGCGGCGCCATCGACGGCGCGCCCTTCGAGGCGGCGACGGCGGTGGTCCTGAACGGGCGCCTCTACGGTGGGCCATTCGTCGCCGCCGCCGCCGGCGATCTGACGCGGCGCGACCTGCGCCTTGTCCTCCTGCACCGCAAGGGTCTGGGCAACGTCCTGCGCTACGCCGTGGGACTGGGGCGCGGGCGCCTGGCGGAGATGCCCGACGTCACCCTGCTGCCGGGCACCGCCATAGACCTTCTGGAACCGGTGGGGGCGCCCCTCCAGGCGGACGGGGATACCTTCTGCCATCTGCCGGTGCGGGTGACCGTCTCGTCGCGCACCCTCGACCTGATCGTGCCCGCCTGAGGCGACGACAAGACGGCGGCCCACCGTCGGGCGGGACCGCGGGGCATGTCGGTCTTGAGGGAGAGCGGAAACCGCGCGGCGCGGGGCCTATTCCACCGCCGCCGAAAAGCGGTAGCCGTGGCCGTGGCAGGTTTCGATCATGCGCACGCCGCCGCGGGTGTCGCCCAGCTTGCGGCGGACGCGGGAAATCAGCGTGTCGATGGAGCGGTCGTTGACCGCCCGCCCCGGCGCCCCGGTGGCTTCCAGGAGCTGGTCGCGGGTCAGCGGTTGTCCGGCGCGGGCCACCAGGACGGCCAGCAGGTCGAATTCGGTCGCCGTCATGGTGATGACATGGCCGTCCGGATCGGTCAGGCGGCGCCACAGCAGATCCATCTGCCAGCCGTTGAAGCGATAGACGACGCTTCCGGCGTCCGTCGGGCGGCGGGTTTCGACCCGGCCCAGGACGTTGCGCACGCGGGCGACCAGTTCGCGCGGGTTGAACGGCTTGGTGACATAGTCGTCGGCGCCCAGTTCCAGGCCGGTGATGCGGTCCCGCGTTTCCGAGCGCGCGGTGACGATGACGATGGGCACGCGGGACTGCTTGCGCAGGGTGTGGGCCAACTGGATGCCGTCGGCGTCGGGCAGGTTCAGATCCAGAAGGATCAGATCGACCGCCGACTTCGACAGCACGCCGCGCATCGCTTCCCCGCTGGCCGCCGAGGACACCTTGTACCCGGCGTCGCCCAGGTAGGCGGCCAGCAAGGCCTGTGTCGCCAGGTCGTCTTCGACCACCAGAATGTGTGGCTGTTCGCTCATGGACCCCTGCCCGCGCCGTCCTTCGGCGCCCCTTTAGGGAAGACCCCTACAACTCGCTGATAGGCAATTCCGGCGCTGAACACAATTTAAAAATACCGCCGGGGTCCCTGTAAATCCCTTTCATCACAGGGTTTCGCAAGTTTTCCCGTGGCGACGTGGCCGCCTGGAAACGTCTCCCCCGGTCGCGAAAACCGAAA
>CAZFRK010000269.1:0-4599 GCA_964521375.1 uncultured Rhodobacterales bacterium | reverse complement strand
TCCCCCCTGCTCGACGGCTTCGGCCTGATCGCCCTGGCCAGCCTGTTTCCCATGATCACCGTGATGGGCTACGCCCAGATCGGCGCCCTGCTCGCCCGCCGGCACCGCCGGACCGTCGAGGCGGCGCCGAGCGAACCCCAGGAGACCGCCTCATGAAATTCAAGCTGATCATCGCGCTCGTCTCCGACGACATCACCGACCTGGTCGTCAAGGCGGCGCGGGAGGGTGGCGCCACGGGCTGCACCGTCCTCAACAACGCCCGCGGCGAGGGCCTGAAGAAGACCAAGACTTTCCTCGGCCTCAACCTGGCCGGGGCCCGCGACGTGGTGCTGACCCTGGTCGAATCGCACCTGTCCCGCCAGATCCTGGAGATCATCGGCGAGGCGGGCCAGTTCGAGGAGAAGCCCGGCTCGGGCATCGCCTTCCAGCTCGATATCGAGGACGCGATCGGACTGACCAGTCAGATCAGCACCATCCAGACCGAAATCCACGACAAGATCTGAGGCCGACCATGAGCAAGCCCCACGGATACATCGCGGTGCGCGAGGTGATGAACCCCAACACCATGCTGGTGGACGGTCTGGCGACGGTGGAGGACGCCGTCGCCACCATGCGCGAGCACGGCGTCAGCTCGCTGGTCATCGACCGCCGCTTCGACGGCGACGAATACGGCATGCTGGTCATCAGCGACGTCGCCAAGAAGCTGATCGCCCAGGACCATTCCGCCCGCCGCACCAACGTCTACGAGATCATGACCAAGCCGGTCCTGACCATCGAGGCGGACATGGACATCAAGTACGCCATCCGCATGTTGCAGCAGTTCGACCTGTCGCGCGCCCTGGTCCTGGACAAGGGACAATTGTGCGGCATCGTCACCCTGCGCGAACTGGTCCTGCGCTACCTGCTGCCCTCCGACAAGGCCGACAAGGCCGAGGCCAAAGAGTTGGCATGACGGACGGACTGGGCGGCGACATCGCCCTCTTCCTGGCCGGGCTGGTCCTTTTGCCCGTGGCGGCGGAGATCCTGGTGCGCGGCGCCGTGGGTCTGGCCAATCGGGCCGGGATCTCGCCCCTGGTGGTCGGCCTGACGGTGGTCGCCATGGGCACCTCGGCGCCCGAACTGGTGGTCTGCGTCAACGCCGCCTTGTCGGGCGCCCCGGGCATCGCCTTCGGCAACGTCATCGGCTCCAACATCGCCAACGTGATGCTGATCCTGGGCGTCACTGCCCTGATCGCCCCCATCCTCTGCGGGCCGCGCGCCGCCTTCCTGCGCGACACCCTGGCCATGCTGGCGGCCACCGCCGTCTTCATCGCCCTGACGCTGAGCGGCGTCATCGTCGGCTGGCAGGGCGGCCTGATGGTGGCGCTGCTGGCCGGATACCTGCTGTGGTCCTATTGGCGGGAACGCACCGGCGGCGACCCCGCCGACCTCCGCGAGGACGAGGTGGCGGACCTGGACAGTTTCCGCAAGACGCCCGGCGTCATCATCGCCGCCCTGGTCCTGGGCGGCCTGGCGGGCGTCCTGCTGGGCGCCGACCTGCTGGTCGACGGCGCCGTCGGTCTGGCGCGCGGCTTCGGCGTGCCGGAGACGGTCATCGGCCTGACCATGGTCGCCATCGGCACCAGCCTGCCCGAACTCGCCACCGCCGGCATGGCCGCCCTGCGCGGCCACAACGAGGTGGCGGTGGGCAACGTGGTCGGCTCCAACGTCTTCAACCTGCTGGGCATCATGGGCGTCACCGCCCTGGTCGCCCCGGTCTCCGCGCCGCCGCAAGTCATCCTCCTGGACGTCTGGGTGATGGCCGCCAGCAGCCTTCTGCTGCTGCCCTTCGTCCTGGCCGGGGGGCGCATCACGCGGCTGGCGGGCGTGGCCTTCCTGGTCGCCTATGGGCTATATGTGACGTGGCAGTTCCTCCCGGCCCTGAGCCACGCATGACGCGGACCCCAGCATGACCTACGACCCCGCCCTGCCGCGTATCGCCCTGGTCACCGGCGGCGCTGTCCGCATCGGACGGGCCATCGCCGAGGCCCTGGCCGAGGACGGCTTCGCCGTCGGCATCCATTGCCGCGGCTCGACGCGCGAGGCCGAAGCCGTCGCCGACGGCATCCGAACCCGCGGCGGACGGGCGGCGGTGCTGACCGCCGACCTGGGCGTCGAGGCCGACGTCCAGGCGTTGCTCCCGGCGGTGGAAGAGGCCCTCGGCGGGCCGGTCGGGGTGCTGGTCAACAACGCCAGCCTGTTCGAATACGACTCGGTGGAGACCACCAGCCGCGAAAGCTGGGACCTGCACATGGAGGCCAACCTGCGGGCGCCGTTCGTGCTGACCCAGGCCCTGGCCGCCCGTCTGCCGACCGCGGCCAAGGGCTGCGTCGTCAATCTGATCGACCAGCGGGTCTGGGCCCTGACGCCACATTTCATCTCCTACACCTTGTCCAAGGCCGGACTCTGGACCTTGACCCAGACCCTGGCCCTGGCCCTGGCGCCGCGTATCCGGGTCAACGCCATCGGCCCCGGCCCGGCCCTGCCCAGCCCGCGCCAGAGCCAGACCCAGTTCGACGCCCAGGCCGCCGCCATGCCCCTGGGACATGGCACCAATCCGGGGGAAATCGCGCGCACGGTACGGTTTCTCCTTGCGACTTCGGGCATGACCGGCCAAATGATAGCGCTCGACGGCGGCCAGCACCTGGGGTGGGCCTATCCGGGCCACGACGCCCCCCTGGACGAATGAACCGGCACGAACGGCCCGCGGGGTCGGCGACGCCGGAGGAACGGGACGGGAGACTCTTCTCCGAAATGAGCAAACAGAATGTGATCACGCCGCTGCGGGACAACGCCTCCCCGCAGGGTATCGCCGACGCGGCGCGCGGCCTGCGCCACGTCTTCGTGCGCGACCTTATCGTGACCTGCTCCATCGGCGTCTATGACCACGAGCACGAAACGCCCCAGCGGGTGCGCATCAACGTGGACCTGGGCGTCCTGGAAACCGGGCCGCATTCCTCCGACCGCCTGGAAGACGTGGTCTGCTACGAGCAGATCGTCAACCGCGTCCGCGCCATCGCCCACGACGGCCACGTCAACCTGGTCGAGATGATGGCCGAGCGGGTCGCCCAGATGAGCCTTCAGGACCCCCGCGTCCGCTCGGCCCGGGTGCGGGTGGAAAAGCTGGACGTCTTCGAGGACGCCCACGCCGTCGGCGTGGAAATCGAACGCTTCAACAGCCTGCCGCTTTAGCGCCCCGGAATAGTTCAAAATATCTATTCCTGCCTCTTGACGCCTTTCCGATTCTTTTTGGAGGGTGGCCCAGGAAGGCAGGAAAAGGCTGACCGAATCGGGTTCAGAACGGTGAGTTGTGCACAGGCCCGCGGGGACTAGTCCAGCCGTCACATCCCTGTCAAGCGCCTGTCTTGAAAATGATGCTTGAAACAGCGCATTCCTTAAAAATCATTCTAAAACATTGAGTTAACAAAACTGCCACTTTTTTGAGCAAGGCGCGCCAAGTCCAGGCGGAACGCGGTCCCCCCGGGTTGCGGTCGCCCTTTCCCACAAGGTTATCCACAGGTTCCGTGGATATCTGCCGCCACGCCGACCCGCGATGGGTCCAGCCGGACGGAGAGATCGACGTCGCGGCGGGCGCCACCGGCCGGGACCGTTGACCGCCCCATCCCCCTTCCCCCATATGGTCGCCATGGTCGAAACAGAGGGTTCCATCACGGAAGACGCCGAGGCCGGGGCCGGGCCCGCCATCGGGCCGCCCGCGGCGCGGGGCGTTCAGGTCATCCGCGACACCCTGCTGACCCTGCCCGACAGCCCCGGCGTCTATCGGATGCTGAACGGGCGCGGCGACGCCCTCTACGTCGGCAAGGCCAAGAGCCTGAAAAAGCGGGTGGTCGCCTACACCCGCCTCGACAAGCTTCCGTTGCGCCTTCAGCGCATGGTGACGGAAACCGTCT
Organism: uncultured Rhodobacterales bacterium; assembly: GCA_964521375.1. Classification (GTDB taxonomy): domain Bacteria; phylum Pseudomonadota; class Alphaproteobacteria; order Rhodospirillales; family Rhodospirillaceae; genus CAZFRK01. The sequence goes on along the minus strand of CAZFRK010000269.1, from coordinate 649 downwards.
CCATGGAGGTGGTCACCACCCATACCGAGGCGGAGGCCCTGCTTCTTGAATCCAACCTCATCAAGAAGCTGAAACCGCGCTACAACATCCTTCTGCGCGACGACAAGTCCTTCCCCTTCCTGGTGGTCACGGCGGGGCACGACTTCCCGCAAGTGGTCAAGCATCGCGGCGCCAAGAGCCTGGAAGGGGAGTATTTCGGCCCCTTCGCCTCGGCCGGAGCGGTCAACGAAACGCTCAACATCCTGCAAAAGGCCTTCCTGCTGCGCACCTGCTCGGACAGCGTCTTTTCCAGCCGCACCCGCCCCTGCCTGCTGCATCAAATCAAGCGGTGCAGCGCGCCCTGCGTGGAGCGCGTCTCGAAAGCCGACTACGCCGCCTTGATCGATCAGGCGCGCGCCTTCCTGTCGGGCAAGAGCCGCGAGATCCAGGAGGGGCTGGCGACGGCCATGGAAGCCCATGCCGAAGCCATGGAGTACGAAGAAGCCGCCGTTCTGCGCGACCGCATCAAGGCCCTGGCCCGCATCCAGGCGCATCAGGACATCTCGCTCGACGAAATGGGCGACGCCGACGTGATCGCCCTCCATCAGGCGGGCGGCCAGACCTGCATCCAGGTGTTCTTCTTCCGCATGGGGCAGAACTTCGGCAACCG
>CAZFRK010000268.1:0-4610 GCA_964521375.1 uncultured Rhodobacterales bacterium | reverse complement strand
TGGTCAAGCCCGGCATGCCGTATCTGGACATCATCCAGCGGGTGAAGGCGACCTACGGGGTGCCGACCACCGCCTATCAGGTCAGCGGCGAATACGCCATGCTGAAGGGCGCCGTGGACAACGGCTGGCTGGACGGCGACCGGGTCATCCTGGAAAGCCTGATGTGCTTCAAGCGCGCCGGAGCCGACGCCATCCTGACCTACTTCGCGCTGGAAGCGGCCCGTCGCCTGCGCCAGGGCTGAGGGTTCCCCTAAGCCGCGAGCGCCCCTTCGTCACCGCGGAGGCCGCTTGGCGTCCGCCGCCGGGCCGATCACCCGATTGCGCCCGCCGGCCTTGGCCTCGTAGACGTTCCCGTCGGCGCGGTTGAAGGCGTCATGGATACCCTCGTCGTCCTTTCGCACGTCGGAGACGCCGATGCTGGCGGTTAGACGAAGTGTCCGACCGTCGTCCAGGGGAACGGCCAGATCCTCGATCGCCTGGCGAAGCTTCTCGGCGACCACCATCGCCTGCCCCAGGGCGGTTTCCGGAAGGACCGCGGCGAACTCCTCGCCCCCGAAGCGCCCGAACAGATCGGTGCGGCGCAACTGATCGAGGCAAGTCGCGGCGAAGGCCTTGATGACCCGGTCGCCGACGTAGTGCCCATGGGTATCGTTGACTGATTTGAAATGGTCGATGTCGAGCATCAGCACCGCGCAGGCATGACCGTACCGGCGCACCCGCTCCCGCTCGGCCTCGGCCAGCACGAAGAAGAAGCGGCGGTTGTGGCAGCCCGTCAAGGGGTCGGTCTTCGCCATCTCATAGAGGTCCCGCGTCCGCTCCAGAAGCCGGCGGAAGGCGGGCCGGAAGATGAATAGCCCGGCCCCGCCGATGGTCGCCAGAAGCGCCGCCAGCAAGCCCCAAAGGATCAGGCGCATGCGGGCCACGGTGAGCTGGCTGTCGACCACCGACTGCTGCACCACCGCCTCCAGCCCCTGATAAAGCCGGGCGCGCGGATCGGCGATCAGGAACCCCAGAAAGGCCGAGTCCGGCCCGGCCATGGACTCCGGCAGGGCCGCGAACCCTTTCGCGGCGCCGATGTAGGTCCGGACGGCAAGATCCAGATCATAGGGCGGCGCGAAATAGAGGGCATCGACGGACTCCGACGAAAGCGCGGGAAGTCCCAGTGCCGCGTCGCCGGTCAGAAGGGCGACATGCCGCCGATGCATCGTCTCCGCGGCGTCCGACAGCGCGCGCCGCAGGGTCTCACGCTCCTCGGTGGCCCGCGCATGCGCCAGTTCGACGGCCAGCAAGGAAATCCGCTGGGACAGCATACGCTGTCCCCCGGCGATCTCGATCACCCTCGCCGACTGCTGGTTGGCGGCGATCAAGAGGTCGATCACCGTATGCGTGGCGACGGCGAATCCGGCGATCAGGACCAAGGCGAAAGCATAGGTCCGGGCAAGACGCCGCTCCTTCCGCAGCGGATCACCGTGAGGGGGCATCTCCAGAGGCATAAGGGGGTCCGCGCAGCGACATCATCCGGTCCATTCGTCCACATCCTATTGACTGAGATGTTGGCTTACAACCAGGTTCGAATGGACCGGATCTGATCGTCCGTCATCAGGGCGGGGGCGTGCCCCGCCCCTTCGACCTCCACCACCGCGCAGTCGGGACCACGCTGGCGCATTTCAGCGACGGTTTCAGCCAGCAGCAGGTCGGACTCGGCGCCGCGCACCACCAGGACCGGCTGGGAAATCATGTCCCACAGCGCCCACAGGTCGACGCGCTGCGGCGGCTCGGCCAGGATGGGCTCGCGGATGGCCGGGTCATAGGCCAGGACCACGCGCCCGTCGTCGCGCCGCTGGAGGCCGTGGTCGGCCAGATGACGCCATTGGGCGTCCGTCAGCCCGCCGAAGGGCGCATGGATCTGGCGCAGGTAGGCTTCCCCCTCCTCGAAGGAGGCAAAAGACGGGTCCTGACCAAGATAGGCCATGATGCGCTCCACGGCGGCCCGCGGGATCACCGCGCCGACATCGTTGAGGACCAGACGCCGGATTGGCGACCCGGCGCTGGCCGCCGCCATCATGCCGATGATGCCGCCCATGGAGGTGCCGACCCAATCCACCGTCTCGGCGCCGGTCCGGGCGATCAGCGTCGTCAGGTCCGACAGATAGAGGGGATAGGTGTAGCCCATGGGGTCCAGGAGGCGGTCCGACCGTCCACGCCCCAGGATGTCGGGACAGATGACGCGATGGTCCCTCGCGAGATCCCTGGCCAGCCAGTCGAAGTCCCGCCCATTGCGGGTCAATCCGTGAACGCAGACCACCACACGCGGATTGTCCGGCGCGCCCCAGTCAGTATAGGCCATGCGCCGGAACCCCTCGGGACGGCAACACAGAACCGAGCCGTGGCGCGGGGTCGGGAAAGTCGGGGTCGTCTCCGTCATGGGATGCGTCCTTCCTGATTTTTGGATACCAAAAATCTCACAGATGTATACAATCTGGCCTCGGGAGCGAAACGCCAAAGGCCGCCGTCGGGCACTCGGGGACCACCCTGCCAGTTGCCTTCACGGACGGCCATAAAACAATGGAACGGCCATGTCCAAAGCCACGCCGACGCGTGCCGACCAACTGCGTCGCACGCTGGAAGAAGAGATCTTCAGTGGGCGCCTGAAACCCGGCGACCGACTTGACGAACAAAGCCTGGCCCAACGTTTCGGCGTCTCGCGAACGCCCGTCCGCGAAGCCCTTCGCCAATTGTCCGCGTCGGGATTGATCGAGGTCCGTCCCCGGCAGGGCGCCGTGGTCGCCGTCATCACCCTTCCCCGCCTGATCGAGATGTTCGAGGTCATGGCGGAACTGGAGGGCATGTGCGCCCGCCTCGCCGCCCGCCGCATGACCGACGCCGAGCGCAAGGCCATCGTCAAGCTGGTGGACGACGCCGACCACTTCGCCGAAAAGGTCGATCTGGAAGGCTATTACGTCAACAACCGGCACTTCCACGACGCCATCTACGCGGGCAGCCACAACCATGTCCTGGAGGAGATGACGCGCGGCCTGCATCACCGCACGGCTCCCTACCGGCGTCACCAGTTGAACCGCCCCGGACGCGTCCATGAATCGCTCGCCGAGCACAAGCAGGTGGTCGCCGCCATCCTGGCCGGGGACGCGGACGCCGCCGGAAAGGCCATGCACCGCCACGTCAACGTGCAGGGGGACGTCTTCGCGGACTTCCTGTCGACCCTGCCCACCGGCTACCTGACGGCCTGACGCGGGCCGTCCAAAACCCCATAACCGCATCCTGGAGGAGACGCATGTCGAGCCGCATTGACATCACCACCGATCCCTTTGCCCTGGCCAAGACCCTGTCCGGGCTGCACCTGATCGACGGCGCCCTGGTCCCGGCGGCGTCCGGGAAGACCTTCGACGTGGTCAACCCGGCGACCGGCACCGTGATCGGAACCGCCGCCGAGGGCGATGCCACCGACGTCGACCGCGCCGCCGCCGCCGCCGTGAAGGCACAAAAGGCCTGGAAGCGCATGCCCGCCCGCGAGCGCGGCAAGCTGGTCGTCGAGTGCGGGCGCCGCCTGACCGAGCACGTGGACGAACTGGGCCGCCTGATCGCCCTGGAAACCGGCAAGGCACTGCGCACGGAAAGCCGCGTCGAAGCCGGAGTCCTCGCCGACGCCTTCGTCTTCTTCGGTGGCCTGGGATCGGAACTGAAGGGCGAAACCGTTCCCTTCAACCCCGACATGATGACGGTGACCCAGCGCGAGCCGATCGGCGTCGTCGGGGCCATCATTCCCTGGAACGTGCCGCTGCTGCTGATGGCCCTGAAGGTCGCCCCGGCCCTGGTCGCGGGCAACAGCGTCATCGTCAAGTCGGCGGAGGAAGCGCCGCTGACGGTGCTGCGCGTCTGCCAGATCATGAACGAGGTCCTGCCGCCGGGCGTCTTCAACATCCTGTCCGGCTTCGGCCCGGAGTGCGGCGCCCCCCTGGTGGCCCACAAGGACGTGCGCAAGGTCACCTTCACCGGCTCGGTCGAGACTGGTAAGATCGTCTATAAGACCGCCGCCGACAAGCTCATCCCGGTGACGCTCGAACTGGGCGGTAAGAGTCCCATGATCATCATGGGCGACGCCGACATGGACAAGGCCGTCGCCGGCGCCATCGGCGGCATGCGCTTCACCCGCCAGGGCCAGAGCTGCACGGCCTCGTCGCGCATCTATATCCACGAGAGCATCCACGACGAGTTCGTTCAGCGACTGACCGAAAAGGTCGACGCGCTCAAGATGGGCGACCCGCTGGATGAGGAAACCGACATCGGCACCATCATCTCGACCGACCAGTTCGAGAAGGTGAAAAGCTATATCGAAAAGGGCAAGAACGGTGGCACCGCCAATGTCTGTTCCGCCCTGCCCGACGATCCGGCGCTGAAGAAGGGGCTGTTCATCCAGCCCGTCATCTTCACCGACATTCCGGCAGACAATCCGGCGGCGAAGGAAGAAATCTTCGGCCCGGTCTGCTGCATCTTCAAGTTCAAGGACTTCGACGAGGTCATTGAAGAAGCGAATAATTCCGAATACGGGCTTGCCGCCACGCTGTGGACCCGCGACCTTAAGACCGCCATGC
>CAZFRK010000267.1:0-4622 GCA_964521375.1 uncultured Rhodobacterales bacterium | reverse complement strand
GTCCATGCCGCCCTTGAAGGCTGGCGCGCCCGACGGGCCGCCAACGACGGCCTGTCCGGCGCCGCCCTGGCCGCCTGAGGGGAGCGACGACATGACCACGTCGGCGACGACGTCCGACGGCGCGCGGTCCGGGGGCACGCGGGTGGCGTGCCCCCACTGCCACGCCGTGAACAACGTTCCGCCCGGCAAGGCGGCGGAGAAGGGCAAGTGCGGCAAGTGCGGCGGGCGCCTATTCACGGGCCAGCCCCTGACCCTGACCGAGGCCAACGCCCAGGCGCACCTCTATAAGAGCGACCTGCCGGTGCTCATCGACTTCTGGGCCGCCTGGTGCGGACCCTGTCGCATGATGGCCCCGGTCTTCGCCGAGGCCGCCGGGCACCTGGAACCCGCCGTGCGCCTGGCCAAGGTGGATACGGAGGCGGAACAGGCCCTGGCCATGGGCTACGGCATCCGCTCCATCCCCACCCTGGTGCTGGCGCGCAAGGGGCAGGAGATCGCCCGTGTCTCCGGGGCCATGCCCCTGAACGCCCTGCTGTCCTGGGTCCGCCAGTCTCTGTGAGACGGTGTCCCGGTCGGCTGGCGGCACGGTTCGCGACGCGACGATGACTCGCGACAATTTTATCTTTTTCGCCATGCCGCGCCCGCGAAAATCCGTCATGGAAACAGGCTCTTGTGTCCAAAGATTGACAAAGGCGCGGCAATCGCGATGCTGACGCGCCGATCAACCAAACGGACCATGTGCATGAAGGCGATCGAGACCCAGGTCGACATCCGGGCGGATGCCCAGACCGTGTGGGACGTCCTGACGGACTTCACGGCCTATGGAACCTGGAACCCGTTCATCCGTTCCGTGACCGGCGACGCCCGCCAGGGGGCCCGCCTGCGGGTGCGCATCGAGCCGCCGGGCCTGCGCCCGATGACCCTGCGTCCGCGCGTCGTCCACTGCCAGCCGGGTCGCGAACTGCGCTGGGTGGGCCGCGTGCTGGTGCCCGGCGTCTTCGACGGCACCCATAAGTTCCGCATCGCCGCCTGTGGCGTCGGCGTGCGCTTCTATCAATGCGAGGCCTTCACCGGCCTTGCCGCGCCGCTGTTCGGCGACGGCGACGTGGAGGCCATTCGTGAAGGCTTCGACCTGATGAACGAAGCCTTGCGCCAGCGATGCGAACTGGTGTTCGAGGATCGCCGCGCCGTCGCCTGACGGTCGCCGGGGTTGATATCCGCGGCGCGCCGCGTCCCTGTCGCGGGGCCGTCCCTACAGCGGCAGGCGCAGGGTCGCCTTCAATCCCCCCAGATCCGGACTGTCGTCCAGCAGGATGTCGCCGCCGTGGACGCGGGCGACGTCGCGGGCGATGGTCAGTCCCAGGCCGGTGCCGCCGGTCTGAAGGTTGCGCGACGGTTCGCCCCGGAAGAAGGGGCGGAAGACGTCCTCGCGCTGGGCTTCGGGAATGCCCGGCCCGTCGTCCTCGACCACCACCTCCACCGTTTCGCGATGCAGGATCATGGTGACGCGCACATGCCGTCCGTAGCGTCCGGCGTTGCCCAGAAGGTTGCTCAGGCACCGCTCCATGGCGTTGCGGCGCAGTGGCAGGATCAGTCCGTCCTGGCCCGCCAGCTTGGCCGGTAGCGGCGCGGCGTCCAGGGTCTCGGCGCTGCCTTCGCGCCGCAGGCGGGACAGGATGTCGCCGAGCAGGGCGACGAGGTCGGTGTCCGTCACCTCCTCGGTGCCTTCCCCGCGGGCGAAGGCCAGATAGCCCTCGACCATGCGCTGCATCTCGGCGACGTCCTCGGACAGGGCGCGGCTTTCGGGCGTCTCTCCCATCATCGCCAGTTCCAGCTTCATGCGGGTCAGGGGCGTGCGCAGGTCGTGGCTGACCCCGGCCAGCATTTCGGTGCGCTGGCCGACCATGCGCTGGATGCGTTCGCGCATGACGTTGAAGGCCATCGCCGCCTGCCGCACCTCGCGGGCGCCCTCGGGCTTGATGGGCGGCAGGTCGCGCCCCTTGCCGAAGCCGTCGGCGGAGACCGCCAACCGGCGGATGGAGCGCACCTGGCGGGACAGGAAGATGGTGGCGATGCCGACCAGCAGCATGGAGGTCCCGGCCATCCACATGACGAAGATATAGGTCGTCGAGCTGAACAGGCGCTTGCGCGGGGCGCTGACGTGCATCACGCCCTCCGACAACTGGATGTAGATGTCCAGGTCGCGGTCCAGGATACCGGCCTCGATGCTGACCGGGCGGCGGATGCGTTCGCCCAGGCTGATCGCCATGGCCTGTTCCAGAGGATCGCCGCCGAAGGTGTTCTCGGCGTTGGGCAGGACCTCGCCGGGCTGGATGTCGACCCGCAGACTGAAGTCGCGGCGCGCCATGTTGAAGATCCAGGGCCGATCCGCTTCGTCGGGGAAACGGTGCAGCAGGTCGAGCACCATGGCGACGTCCCCGGCGATGCCGCTGGCCAGGCGGCGCATCACGGTGTCCCAATGGCGTTCGTAGAAAACGACCGAGGTGACCACCTGCAACAACACCATGGGGACCACCAGGATGAGCAGCGACCGGCCCAGCAGGCCGCGTGGCGTCACGCGGCGGAGAAGGCGAGGGGTACCGAAGATCTTCACCGTGCGCCTCCCTTAGGGTCCGGGCCGCAGGACGTAGCCCTGGCCGCGCACCGTTTGCAGATAAAGCGGCTGGCGCGGATCAGGCTCGATCTTTTTGCGCAGGCGTGTCACCTGAACGTCGATGGTACGGCTGTTGGCGCCCTCCTGGCCGGTGGCGGCGGCCAGGTCGTCGCGGGTCAGCAACTCGCCGGGACGGTCGGCCAGGGCGGCGAGAAGCTGCGCCTCGGCGGTGGTCAGGTGGATGCGCTCGCCCCGGCGGCGCAGGTCCTGCCGGGTCCTGTCGAAGACGCAGTCGCCCAGGGTGACCTCTGGCGGGGCCTCCGCTTTTCCCGCCGCCGGAGCGGTGCCCGCGCGGCGCAGGATGGAGCGCAGCCGCAGCAGCAATTCGCGAGCCTCGAAGGGCTTGCTCAGATAGTCGTCGGCGCCGTGCTCCAGGCCGTCGATACGGTCCTCCACCTCCGACCGCGCGGTCAGCATCAGGATGGGCACGTGCGGCTGACCCGACGCCTCGCCCTGGCGCAGGCCGCGGGTCAGCTCAAGGCCGCTTTCGCCGGGCATCATGACGTCCAGCACCAGAAGGTCGAATCGCAGACCGGCCATTTGCGCCCGGGCTTCCGCCGCGTCCGCCGCCGTCGAGACCGCGAATCCGTTGTCGGTCAGGAATTTGCGCAGCAGGTCGCGCAGGCGGGTGTCGTCGTCGACGACCAGGATGTGCGGCTGGTCCCCGCTCACCGGCGGACGCTCCGGCGGGCACGCGGGTCGGGCGCCGCATTGTCGGCGCTGAAGCGACCGCGATCCGGCTCCTCGATCATGCCCAGCAGCACCGTGCGGAAGCCGTCCACGGCCTCGGCCCCGGCCTCGCGATAGGCGCGGGCGATTCGCCGCCGCTGGCGTTCGGTGAGCTGGCGCTCCAACTCGATGCCCTTGTCGGTCAGTTGCAGCAGGCGCTGGCGGCGGTCGCGGGTACCCGGCTTCTGGATGATATAGCCGTCCTGCACCAGTTGGCTGAGCACGCGCGACAGGCTCTGCTTGGTGATGCCGAGGATTTGCAGAAGCTCGGAGACGGAAATGTCGCGGTGTCGGCCGACGAAGTAGATGACGCGGTGATGTGCCCGTCCCATGCCCTGGCGGGCCAGGACGGCATCCGCCTCTCCGGTGAAGTCGCGGTAGGCGAAGAACAGCAATTCCATGCCCTTGCGCAGTTCCTCCTCACGCAGGAACAGCTGGTGGGCGCCCGCCTTGATATCACTCATGTCCGCCGATCATTGCTGCTATGCGGTTAACGGGGCCGCCTGATTGGGACAGCCTTGTTGACATATATGCCTTACGAATGTTACGCAAGGCAAGGATTATGAGGTAACATCCTTAAAGGTTACACCTCGCAGTGCGGAAGAAAGAAACACCATGGCCATCATTCCCTTCGACGACCGAGACGGCTCCATCTGGTTCGACGGCGCCCTGACGCCCTGGCGGGACGCGAAGATTCATGTTCTGACCCACGGCCTCCACTATGCCAGCTGCGTCTTCGAGGGCGAGCGCGTATACAACGGCAAGGTGTTCAAGCTGCGGGAGCATACCGACCGGCTCATCAATTCGGGCAAGATCCTGGGCTTCGACATTCCCTATACCGCCGATGAGATCGACGCCGCCACCGCCGAGGCCCTGAAGGCCAACGACATCACCGACGGCTATGTCCGCCCGGTGGCGTGGCGCGGCTCCGACATGATGGGCGTGTCGGCCCAGCACAACAAGATCCACCTGGCGATCGCCTGCTGGGCGTGGCCGTCCTACTTCTCCCCGGAAGCCCGCTTGGCCGGTATCCGCCTGAAGATCAGCCCGTGGAAGCGTCCGGCCCCGGACACCGCCCCGACCCAGTCGAAGGCGGCGGGCCTCTACATGATCTGCACCATGTCCAAGCATCAGGCGGAAGCCGAAGGCTACGACGACGCCATGATGCTGGACTATCGCGGCCAGATCGCCGAGGCCACCGGCGCCAACATCTTCTTCG
>CAZFRK010000266.1:0-4671 GCA_964521375.1 uncultured Rhodobacterales bacterium | reverse complement strand
TGCCGGACCCCGACGAGGTGTCCAAGGCGATGGCCAACATCGCCGAGCGCAGCCAGCGGCTGGTGAGCGATTTCCTCAGCCGCCAGCAGGACGAGGTCGACCCCGGCAATCCCGACCCGCTGGGCATCGGCCAGGCCTTCATGGAAATGACCACGCGCCTGATGGCCGACCCGGCCAAGCTGGTCGAAGCCCAGATGTCCCTGTGGCAAGACTACATGAACCTGTGGCAGAACGCCGCCCGCCGCTTCCTGGGGGAAGAGACGGAGCCGCTCATCCTGCCCGACAAGGGCGACCGCCGGTTCAAGGACGACGCCTGGAACGACAACGAGGTCTTCGACTTCATCAAGCAGTCCTACCTGCTGACCTCGCGCTGGATGACCGGCGTGGTGCAGGACGTGGACGGCCTGGACAACCACACCTCCCAGAAGATCGAGTTCTATACCCGGCAGTTCGTCGACGCCCTGGCGCCGTCCAACTTCGTCTATACGAACCCCGAGGTGCTGCGCGTCACCGTCGAGACCGGCGGCGAGAACCTGATCAAGGGGCTGGAACACCTTCTGGAGGATCTGGAGCGCGGTCACGGGCGCCTGCGCATCTCCATGACCGACGAGAAGGCTTTCGAGGTCGGGCGCAACGTGGCCGTCACGCCGGGCAGCGTCGTCTATCAGAACGACCTGATGCAGCTCATCCAGTACACGCCGACCACCGAAAAGGTGAAGGCGGTGCCCATCTGCATCGTCCCGCCCTGGATCAACAAGTATTACATCCTCGACCTGCGGGAAAAGAACTCGCTGGTGAAGTGGCTGGTCGACCAGGGCTTCACGGTCTTCATCATCTCCTGGGTCAACCCGGACGAGAAACTGGCCCGGAAGACCTTCGAGGACTACATGACCGAAGGGCCGCTGGCCGCCTTCGACGCCGTCGCCAGGATCACCGGCGAGCCGAAGGTCAACGCCATCGGCTACTGCCTGGGCGGCACCCTGCTGTCGGCCACGCTGGCCTATATGAAGGCGCACAAGGACGACCGCGTCGCCTCGGCCACCTTCCTGACCACCCTGACCGACTTCGAGGAACCGGGCGAACTGTCCGTCTTCATCGACGAAGGCCAGTTGGCCAGCCTGGACGAGCGGATGAAGAAGGCGGGCTATCTGGACGGGTCCGACATGGCGACCAGCTTCAACATGCTGCGCGCCAACGACCTGATCTGGTCCTTCGTCATCAACAACTACCTGTTGGGCAAGGAACCCTTTCCCTTCGACCTGCTGTACTGGAACAGCGACAGCACCCGCATGCCCGCCGCCATGCACAGCTTCTATCTCCACAACATGTACGAGAAGAACAAGTTGCGCGAGCCGGGCGGCATCACCCTGAAGGGCACGCCCATCGACCTGCGCGCGGTCGATATCCCGGTCTACATGCTGTCGACGCGCGAAGACCACATCGCGCCCTGGAAGGCCACCTATCAGGCCCGCAACTTGTTCAGCGGCGCCGTGCGCTTCGTCCTGTCGGCCTCCGGCCACATCGCCGGGGTGGTCAACCCGCCCGCCGCCAAGAAGTACTGCTATTGGACCACCGACGCGCCGGAGAAGACCCCCGACGCCTGGCTGGCCAAGGCCACGCAGTATGACGGCAGTTGGTGGACCGACTGGGCCAAGTGGGTCGAGGACAAGGCGGGCGCCGATGTCCCGGCGCGCCCCGAAGGCTCCAAGGACTTTCCGGTCCTTGAACCGGCCCCCGGCGCCTATGTGAAGGTCCGCGTGGTCTGACCCGGACCACGCTTTCGCGATGAAAAAGCCCCCGCGCCGGATGGAGCGGGGGCCTTTTTCGTGCCCTATTCCGACGGCGCCCGACCGGCGCCGGACGGTTCCCGTCAGGACCCGGCGGCCAGCATGGCGCGGTATTCCCGGGCATAGGCGGCGTAGTGGCCGCATTGCTTGATGAAGCCCTCCATCTCGTCCTCCGACAGGGTGCGCATGCGCTTGGCCGGGCTGCCCGCCCAAAGTTCGCCGCGCGGAATCCGCTTGCCGGGCGTGACCATGGCCCCGGCGGCCACCATGGCGCCGCCTTCCACCACCACGCCGTCCAGCACCGTCGCCCCCATGCCGACGAAGGCCCCGCTCTCCAGGGTGCAGGCATGCAGGGTGCAGCCGTGGCCGACCAGGACGTCGTCGCCGATATAGGTGCCGTGGCCGCCCTTGGTCACATGGACGACCGTGCCGTCCTGGATGTTCGACCGGGCGCCAATGCGAATCTCGTTCACGTCGCCGCGCACCGTGCAATTGAACCAGACGGAGCTGTCGGCGCCGATCACCGTGTCGCCGATGACCACGGCGCCGGGCGCGATGAAGGCGCTGGCGTCGATGGTCGGCTTGATGCCCTGCCACGGCAGGATGATGGGGGCGTGCGTCATGGAAACCTCCTTCTAGGGGCTTCGCCCCCGGCGCCGGTCATGGCGCGGTCCGGGCCACGCCCAGGCACGCGCCCCACGCGGCCTTTCGGATCTAAGGGAAGACGGGCAGCCCCTCCAGGCCCATGGTCTCGGGCAGGCCGAGCATGACGTTCATGTTCTGAATGGCCTGCCCGGAGGCGCCCTTGGTCAGGTTGTCGATGGCGCCGAACAAAATCGCCCGTCCCGGCACGCGGTCCTCGAAGACATTGATCAGGCACATGTTGGAGCCGCGCACGTGCCGCGTCTGCGGCGCCACGCCAGGGGCCAGAAGACGCACGTAGGGCTCGTCGGCGGTGGCCCGCTCCAATTCGGCCCGCAGGGTGGCGACCGACGCCCCGTCGGCCAGCTTGACGTAGATGGAGGCCATCATGCCGCGCGCCATGGGCATGAGGTGCGGCGTGAAGGTCATGCGCACGTCGCGCCCGGCGGCCTCGGACAGCCCCTGCTCGATCTCCGGGCTGTGGCGGTGCGAAGCGACGCCGTAGGGATGCAGTCCCTCGGTCACCTCGGCGTACAGAGTGCCTTCCTTTGGCGCCCGCCCGGCCCCGGTGACGCCGGACTTGGCGTCGATGATGATGTCGTCGGCCAGGACCAGCCCCGCCTTGAGCAGCGGGATGAGCGGGATCTGCGCCACCGTCGGATAGCAGCCCGGATTGGCGACCACGCGCGCCTGGGCGATCTTGTCGCGATAGACCTCGGTCAGGCCGTAGACCACGGTCTTCTGAAGCTCCACCGCCCGGTGCTCGTGGCCGTACCATTCGGCGTAGACCGCCGGATTGTAGAGCCGGAAGTCCGCCGACAGGTCGCACACCCGCACATGGCCGGGCAGACCGGCGATGACCTCTTGCGTGGTGCCATGCGGCAGGGCGCAGAAAACAAATTCCACCTCCGACCAGTCGACGGCGTCGATGGCCACCAGATCGGGAAGGTCCAGGCCATCGAACTGCGGGAAGACGGCGCCCAGCGGCTGGCCCGCGCGGCGGTCGGCGGTCAACACCCGAATGTCGGCGCGCGGATGGTTCCACAGCAGCCGCACCAGTTCCGCCCCCGTGTAGCCCGAGGCCCCGAGGATGGCGATCTTGACCTTATCCGACATGAGAGTCTCCTGAACCTGATCCACCGCTGGGTTTTAGCCGAGAAAGCCTGTCCTGAAAACCAAAGAGACGGCGGGGACGGACGCTCCCCCGCCCATCGCCTCGGCCCAAAACCGAAAAGGGGCCGCCGAAGCGACCCCTTTCCATCCGACAGTTCCGAAGCGGCTTAGCGCTTGGAGAACTGGAAGGACCGACGGGCCTTCGGCTTACCGTACTTCTTACGCTCGACGACGCGCGGGTCGCGGGTCAGGAAGCCGGCGGCCTTCAGGGCCGGACGGTTCGACGGCTCGTAGTAGGTCAGCGCGCGGGACAGGCCGTGGCGGATGGCGCCGGCCTGACCGGACAGACCGCCGCCGGTCACGGTGGCCATGACGTCGAACTGGTCGGTCTGGTTCACGGTGCCGAACGGCTGGTTGATCATCATGCGCAGGACCGGACGCGGGAAATAGTCCGCGAGGTCGCGACCGTTGACGACGAACTTGCCCGTGCCCGGCTTGATCCACACGCGGGCCACGGCGTCCTTACGACGACCGGTGGCGTAGGACCGACCGAACTCGTCGCGCTTCGGCTGAGCGACCGGCTTGTCCTCGACGGTGGCGCCCGAGGTGGTGACGGCGCCCTTCAGCTCTTCGAAGGCCATGGGTTAGGCGCTCCTCTTGTTCTTCGGGTTGCGAGCGGCCAGGTCCAGGACCTCCGGCTGCTGCGCGTCGTGCGGATGCTCGGTGCCGCCATAGACACGGAGCTTCTTCATCTGGGCGCGCCCCAGGGGACCGCGGGGCACCATGCGCTCGATCGCCTTTTCGATCACGCGCTCGGGGTACTTGCCCGACAGGGTCTCGCCCATGGACCGGCTCTTGATGCCGCCCGGGTGACCGGTGTGCCAGTAGAAGTGCTTGTCGGTCAGCTTACGCCCGGTCAGCTTGACCTTGTCGGCGTTGATGATCACGACATGGTCGCCGGTGTCGATGTGCGGGGTGTACATCGTCTTGTGCTTGCCCCGCAGGATGTTGGCGACGGTCGCGGCAAGGCGGCCCAGGACGACACCCTCGGCGTCGATCAGGTACCACTTGCGCTCTACCTCGCTCGGCTTCGCGGAATAGGTCTTCATGGCTCTCACTTCATTCATTC
>CAZFRK010000265.1:0-4701 GCA_964521375.1 uncultured Rhodobacterales bacterium | reverse complement strand
CTCGTTGTTGATGTCGTCCAGCTCGAACACTTCGTCATAAGGCACGTTGGCCTCGGCCAGCAGCACGTTCATGTGCCCGGGCATGCGGCCCGCCACCGGATGGATGGCGTACTTCACGTCGACGCCTTCGGCCTTCAGAAGGTCGGCCAGCTCGCGAACGGCGTGCTGGGCCTGGGCGACGGCCATGCCGTAGCCCGGGACGATGATGACCTTCGAGGCGTTCTTCATGATGAAGGCCGCGTCGTCGGCGGACCCGGCCTTGACGGCCTTGTCGCCGCCAGCGCCGCCCGGGCCGGCGGCGGCGGAATCGCCCCCGAAACCGCCCAGGATGACGTTGAAGATCGAGCGGTTCATGCCCTTGCACATGATGTAGGACAGGATGGCGCCCGAGGCGCCGACCAGGGCACCGGCCACGATGAGCAGGGAGTTGCCCAGGGTGAAGCCGATACCGGCCGCCGCCCAGCCCGAGTAGGAGTTGAGCATGGAGATGACGACGGGCATGTCGGCGCCGCCGATCGGCATGATCAGCAGGAAGCCGAGCGCGAAGCTCAGCGCCATCAGCAGGAAGAAGGCGGTGTAGCTCTCGGTGGCGGCGAACCAGACCACCAACAGCACCAGGGCGATGCCGAGGGCGGCGTTCAGCGGGTGCTGCATGGGGAACACCAGCGGCTTGCCCGTCATGATGCCTTGCAGCTTGGAGAAGGCGATCACCGACCCCGAGAAGGTGATGGCGCCGATGGCCAGGCCCAGGCTCATTTCCACCAGCGACCCGGCATGGATGCTCCCGGTGGTGCCGATGCCGTAGCTTTCCGGCGACAACAGGGCGCCGGTGGCGACCAGCACGGCGGCCATGCCGACCAACGAGTGGAAGGCGGCGACCAGCTGCGGCAGGGCCGTCATGACCACCTTCAGGGCGACCACCGCGCCGATGGCGCCGCCGATGACGATGGCCAGGACGATCCAGACGTAGGACTGGACGATCGGCGAAATCAGCGTGGTCAGGATGGCGAGACCCATGCCGACCATGCCGAGGATGTTACCCGTGCGCGCGGTCTCCGGATTGGAGAGGCCGCGCAGGGCGAGAATGAAGCAGATGGCCGCGACGATATACGCCGCCATCGTGAAACCCGTGGCTTCCATTGTTCGCGGCTCCCCTTACTTGCCCTTCTTCTTGAACATGTGAAGCATCCGTTGGGTGACGATGAAGCCCCCGAAGATGTTCACGCTCGCCAGCAGCACGGCGAAGAAGCCGAGAAGCTGGGACCCGGAGAAGTCCGCCGGGCCGGCGGCGATCAGGGCGCCGACGATGATCACGGACGAAATGGCGTTGGTCACGCCCATCAGCGGGCTGTGCAGCGCCGGGGTCACCGACCACACCACGTAGAAGCCCACGAAGCAGGCCAGAACGAAGACGGTCAGCAGATACCAGAATTCGTTGCCGCCACCGTGCGCGGCGGCGGTGGTCGCCATGTCGGCGGCCTGATTGGCCAGGATGCTCAGATCCTGGGAAAGGTCTTCGGCGCGCTGGCTGAGAGCCTTGGCCGCCTCGGAAACGGAATGGCTGTCCATGATGGCTCCTCCCTCAGTCGGCCTTGGTGAGCATGGGGTGGACGATCTCGCCGTCGCGGGTCACGCAGGTGCCCTTCACCAGATCGTCGCCCCAGTCGATCTTCATCTCCTTGCTCTCCTTGTCGGTCAGGAGCTGCACGAAGTTGAAGAGGTTGCGGGCGAACAGGTTGGAGGTGTCGGCGGCCAGACGCGACGCGTTGTTCAGATTGCCAACGATCTTCACGTTGTGCTTGACCGCGATCTTGCCCGGTTCGGTCAGGGCGCAGTTGCCCCCCTGCTCGGCGGCCAGGTCGATGATGACCGATCCCGGCTTCATGGTGGCGACCTGATCCTCGGTGATCAGGGTCGGCGCCTTCTTGCCGGGAATCAGGGCGGTGGTGATGCAGATGTCGGCCTTCTTGATGAATTCGCCGACCACCTGCTTCTGCTTGTCGAAGTACTCCGGCGGCATTTCCTTGGCGTAGCCGCCCGCGGTCTCCGCTTCCTTCTCCATCTGCTCGTCGACGACGACGAACTTGCCGCCCAGGGATTCGACCTGCTCCTTGGTCGCCGGACGGACGTCGGTGGCATGCACCACGGCGCCCAGGCGCTTGGCGGTGGCGACCGCCTGCAGACCGGCCACGCCGGCGCCGAACACCAGGACGCGGGCCGGAGCGATGGTCCCGGCGGCGGTCATCATCATCGGGAAGGCGCGACCGAACTCATAGGCGCCGTCGATGACCGCGCGGTAGCCCGCCAAGTTGTTCTGCGACGACAGGATGTCCATGGACTGGGCACGCGTGATGCGCGGCATCAGTTCCATGGAGAAGGCGGTGACGCCGGCCCCCTTCAGGGCCTCGACGACGTCGGGCTCGGACAGCGCGTTGAGCTGCGCCATGAGCACGGCGCCCTTCTTCATCAGGGCGACTTCGTCGGTGCCTTCGGCGGCGGTCATCGGGCGCGCGATCTTGAGAACGATATCGGCGTCCTTGAGAGCGGTCTTGGCGTCCTTGGCGATGGTCGCGCCATTGGCTTCGTACTGATCGTCGAGGAACGACGAGCCGGCGCCCGCCCCCTTCTCCACGACGACCTCGTAGCCGAGGCCGACCAGCTTCTTCACACTCTCGGGAGTGGCGGCGACGCGCTTCTCGCCGTCGCGCCGCTCCTTCGGTATGGCGATTTTCATCGGGCTTACCCCTTGTTCGTAAATTGCGTTCGGCATTGCAGCAAATATGGCGTCAACATGCCCTGTCGAGTCGGCTTTGTGAAGTACCCGACAGGTAGCGTCATTCACATTTTCGCCCCAGTTTCCTAACAATATTACTCATGGGTAGGGGCTGGAGAGGCGAACCCCCTACCCGACCTACCCGTTTCTCCAGGGTCGGAGGGAACATGCGAAAACGCTTTTACGCTTCCTGGTCGGCGACCGCCCTTTCCTGCGCGCTGGCCGCCTGCATTTTAACCCTTTCGGGCGAAGGAGTCGCGGCTTCCCGGACCGGCGTGCCCACATCGTCGGACACGGAGCCGGGACCGACCGCGCCCCTGCGCTACGACGGCCATTTCGGCGGCCTGCGGGTGGCCGACATCGAGCTGACGCTCGGAGACTCCGGGGCCGCCTACGACACCCGGATGATCATCGACGCCGAGGGCGTCATCGGCTGGTTCTACACCTGGCACGGCGAGTTGCGGGCTTCGGGCACCCTGGACGACGACCAGGGTCCACGCCCCCAGGCCTTCCGCCGTTCCTGGCAGGATTCGGAAGATCAGGGCGCGACCGTCGTGACCTATGACGACAGCGGCGTCGCCCAGGGGATCGAGGACGGTGAACCCCAGGACAAGGTGCCCGAGACCCTGCGCAGCGACGTTCTGGATCCGCTCGCCACCCTGATGGCCATGCGGCGGATGGTGTTGGACGACAGACGAGGCGATGCCCGCTTCCCGGTCTACGACGGCAAGCGACGCCTCGACCTGCGGGCCGACATCGGGGCGGCCAAGACCGTCGATCTCCGGGGGCGAACCGTCTCCGTCGTTCCCGTCAGCGCCGCCATTGAGCCGCGCGCGGGATTTTCCGACCGTCAGCGGGACGGCTGGCGGGCGACGCGCCTGCATGTCCTCTTTTCCGACGACGCCCGTGCCCTGCCCGTCCAGATCCGCGTCGACAGCCCGGTCGGCACGGCGGTCATGAACCTGTCCTGCCCGACCGGGGACACGGCGACCTGCGCCTAGCGCAAATACCGGGCGGACGGACTCGTCCGCGACGACATACTTGCTTCAAAAAGAAAAGGATAGAGTGGTTTCCGCCACCGCAAGGGAGCGAAATCACTTTAACGCCTTGGGGGCGGGAGACGGAGGCGGCGGCTCAGGACGTTCCGCCCTTGCGCTCGCCCTTGTGCGGCAGGATGCGGTGGATGACGGCCAGGATGACCGCCGTCAGAAGGAACAGCGCCTGGAACACGGCCAACTGCGTGATCATCCCGGCTTCCAGGGGCTGATTGTCCAGATAGGCATGCAGCATGTGGATGGTCGAGATGAGGACGATGGTGGTGGCGATGCGGAACTTCAGCGGACCGGCGGCTTCGTCGAAGCTGAAGGTCTTGTGCTCCGGGTTGCTGGGGTAGCCGACTCCGGTGATGAAGATCTGGTAGCCGCTTAAGACCACCATGACCACCAGATTGGCGATCAGCACCATGTCGATCAGGTCCAGGGTCAGAAGCACGACATCCAGCCGGCTGAGGTCTGGAAAAGCCACCACCGCGTCGAAGATCGACACCGCGAATTGCACCGCCAGGGCGATGAGCGCGACTAGCAGCCCCACCAACAAGGGAAGTTGCAGCCAACGACTGACGAAAAGAACCCGCTCCAAGGCGCTGCTTACCCGTTCCGTGTCCGGCAATCCGGTCCTCCTTCGCACGTCCCGACGTTCCGGGCCATCACCCTACACGATGGCCGCCGCCGAAAACCACCCGCGGATGAAATGGCCCAACGAAAAGAGGGGCGCCCGATGGCCCCCCTCTTTCCGTCCGCGGATGGTCCGAAAACGCGACGCGAAGGTGCGTCAGCCGCCGCGCTTCTTGCCGAGGCCGATGCCCTCCAGGGCGTCCTCGATCTCGGGCAGGATGTCGGGGTCGTCGATGGTGGCGGGCATCTTGAAGT
>CAZFRK010000264.1:0-4716 GCA_964521375.1 uncultured Rhodobacterales bacterium | reverse complement strand
GGTTCCGCCGCGCAGGCCGCGCTCCTGCCCGCCGCCGCGGATCACCGGCGGCACCGTCCGTCCGCCCGGCAGAACCCTCGCGCCGACCCCCTGCGGGCCGCCCAGCTTGTGCGCCGACAGGGCCAGGGCCTCGCAGGGCAAGGCCGTCAGGTCCACCTTTCCGGCGGCCTGGACCGCGTCCACCACCAGGGGCACCCCGGCGGCGGCGGTCAGGCGATGCACCTCGGCGATGGGTTGCAGGACCCCCGTTTCGTTGTTCGCGGCCTGCACGGCGACGACGCCGGGCCGGACCTCGGCCAACAGGCGCTCTAGGGCGGCGAGGTCGATCAGGCCATGCGACTCGACGGGGACGCGGGGCGCCGTCCCGGCCTCGGCCAGGACGCAGGGATGCTCGGTGGCCAGGGCCAGACAGACCCCACCGCCCGACAGGCCGCGCAGGGCCAGGGCCAGGGCTTCCGTGCCGCCGGATGTGAAGAGCACGTCCGCCGGAGCCACCCCGGCCAGGGCGGCGACGGACTCCCGCGCGTCCTCGATCAGGGCGCGCGCCCGCCGCCCGAAGCCATGGACGGACGACGGATTGCCGACCACCGCCAGCGCCTCGACGACCGCTTCGGCGGCGGCCGGACGCAGGGGGGCGGACGCGTTGCAGTCCAGATAGACCGCGCCGACAGGCAGGGAAGAGCGGGACACGACGGACCGGCGGGCCTTACTGGGCGGCGTGCGGGGAATCCAGGGTGTCGCGGAACAGGCCGCTGGTGCCCAGGACGCGGCGCTCGCACACCTGCTCCAGGGTGACGGAGCTGAGATAGAGGTAGATCTGGTTGCCCAGCTCTTCCCACAGGTCGTGGGTCAGGCAGCGGCCCTTGTTGTTGTGGCACCCGGCGGGGCTGCCCGGGGTGCATCGGGTGGTCTGGATCGGCTCGTCCACGGCCAGGATGATGTCGGAGATGCGCATGTCGGCGGGCGAGCGCGACAGCAGGTAGCCGCCGCCCGGCCCCCGCACGCTCTTCACCAGACCGCCCTTGCGCAAACGCCCGAACAGCTGTTCCAGATAGGACAGGGAAATCTCCTGCCGTTCGGCGATGTCCGCCAAGGCCACCGGCTTGCCGCTGGAATTGGACGACAGGTCGGCCATGGCCATCACCGCGTAACGCCCTTTGGTACTCAGTCTCACGTCATTTTCTCCCATGACCGGGCCGCGTCGTCGCGCGACCGTAGGTCCCAAGGCTTGTCCGGCGGACGCCCGCGCGCGGCGGAGGCCCGGTGATCGTCTTCCCCCGTCAGACGGGTCCCCCTCCAGCGGCGCGGGGCGGCTCTTCTTCTCCCGCGTCGTCCTCGGAAACCTCCGGCTTGGAGGTCACCACCAGCCGCTCGACCCCGGCGGAGGGACGGGCCCGCTCCGCCTCGGTGTCGGGTAACCGGCCTTCCAGCTCGCGCACGCGAGCCGACAACTGCGTCAACTGATCGTGCAGGGCATCCATGGCGCGCGCCACCGGGTCGGGCAGTTCGTCGCGCGGCATGCCGTAGGCGCAGAATTCCTCCGCCTGATCGGTCTCCTGTTTCAGAACCGCCTTGGCCGGGATGCCGACCACGGTGGTTCCCGGCGCGACGTCGGTCAGGACGACGGCGTTGGCGCCGACGCGCGCCCCTTCGCCGATGATGTGCGGCCCCAGGATCTGGGCGCCGGACCCGACGATCACTCCGTGGTGCAAGGTGGGATGGCGCTTGCCCTTCTCCAGCGACGTGCCGCCCAGCGTGACGCCCTGATAGAGGGTCACGTCGTCGCCCACCTCCGCCGTCTCGCCGATCACCACGCCGGTGGCATGGTCGATGAAGACGCGGCGGCCGATGGTGGCGCCGGGATGGATCTCCACGCCCGTGAACACCTTCGCCACATGCGAGGTAACACGGGCCAGCAGCTTGAAGTTCTTACCCCACAACCAATGCGCCACGCGGTACAGCAGCATGGCGTGGACGCCGGGATAACAGAGCATCACTTCCAGTCGCGACCGGGCCGCCGGATCGCGATGCATGATGGTGTCGATGTCTTCCTTAAGGCGTGCCAGGGGCATGAGGCGAATTAATCCGGTTGAAATGCGGGACCCGTGGTGTGCTAGTATCCTGCCCGCTTCGCGGACCGCCCGGACCGGTATCGGCCAAAGCGGCCCACGAAGCAGGCCCGAAGGACGCGCCGACGGCGACGAATGTCCCCGTTCGGCACGAACCGCCAGAGGCAGGCGGCGCGACAGGCCCCATAAAGCCCTGCCAGCCCTAGGGTGACTATATGATCTCCGACTGGGGCGGTCAAGAATTAGCCGGCCATCCCATAGGGAAAAGCGTCCCCGATGCCACAGCGCAAGATTTCCGCACGTTCACCTGCTTCTCCGCCCCCCGCAGCAACGATCCGTAGAGACCCCCCGAAATGCCCGAAGTGATTTTCAACGGCCCCGAAGGCCGCCTTGAAGGCCGCTACCATCACTCTAAGGTCGAGAATGCGCCTATCGCGCTGGTGCTCCATCCGCACCCACAGCATGGGGGGACGATGAACAACAAGGTGGTCTACCACCTCTACCACACCTTCGCGAAGCGGGGCTTTTCGGTCCTGCGCTTCAATTTCCGCGGCGTCGGCCGGTCGCAGGGCAGCTTCGACAACGGCCAGGGCGAACTGTCCGACGCCGCCTCGGCGCTCGATTGGATGCAGGGCCTGAACCCCAACGCCGCCGCCTGCTGGGTGGCCGGGTTCTCCTTCGGCGCCTGGATCTCCATGCAGCTACTGATGCGCCGCCCGGAGATCGCCGGGTTCATCGCCGTGTCGCCGCCCGCCAACATCTACGACTTCAGTTTCCTGGCGCCCTGCCCGTCCTCGGGGCTGATCGTTCACGGCAAGAGCGACGACGTCGTGCCCGAAGGCGCCGCCCAGAAACTGGCGACCAAGCTGCAGGCGCAGAAGAACATCGAAGTCCGCTACCAGGCGGTGCCCGCCGCCAACCACTTCTTCAGCGGCCACATCGACCCGCTGACCCAGGTGGTGGACGCCTACGTCGGCGAGATGGCGACCCAGACCCCGGTCTGAGGACAGGGCGACCGGCGCGGCGCGGCGGCGCGACCCCTAAGACGGCTTCGCCAACAGGCCGCCGCTCATGGCGTCGGCGACGCCGGTGGTCGACGGCCAGGTCAGCGGCAGGCGGCGCAGGGAGCGCAAGGCCAGGAAGGCGAAGGCCTGGGCCTCCAGGGCGTCGCCGTCCCACCCCACATCCTCCACCGGCGCCACCGGGGCGGCCAACCGTCCGGCCAGCCCGGCCATCAGGGCCGGATTGCGGCGCCCGCCGCCGCACACCAGCCAGCGCAGGGGTGGCTCGGGCAGTTGCGCCTCGGCCCGCGCCACGGCGGCGACGGTGAAGGCCGTCAGGGTGGCGGCGCCGTCCTCGGGCGTTAGCCCCTCGGTCATCGCCGCCAGTTCCCGGAATTCGTCGCGGTCCAGGGACTTGGGTCCCTTGCGCCCGAAGAAGGGATGGCCCATCCAGGCGGTCAGAAGCTCCCGCCGCACCTTCCCCGCCGACGCCAGGGCGCCGTCCACGTCGGCGTCCAGGCCCGCCGTCCGCCGTGCCCAGTCGTCGATCAGGGCGCATCCCGGCCCGGTGTCGAAGGCATAGGGGCGCCCGGCGGCGTCCCGCAGATAGGTGACGTTGGCCACCCCGCCGATGTTCAGGACGGCCAGAGGCTTGGGCAGGTCGCGGGCCAGCGCCTGATGGTAGGCGGGGACCAGCGGCGCGCCCTGGCCGCCCGCCAGGACATCGCGGGTGCGGAAATCGTGGATCACCTGAAGGCCCGTCTCGCGGGCCAGCATCGCCGCGTCGCCGATCTGCCGGGTATGGCGGCGTTCCGGCGCGTGATTGATGGTCTGGCCGTGGAAGCCGACCACATGCACGGCGTCCGGCGTCAGCTCGGCCTTGTCCAGCAAGGCGCGCACCGCCGTCACATGGACCTCGGTCAGGGCGGTGGCGGCGCGGGCGATGGCGACCGCGCCCCCCTGCTCGCCCAGGACCCCCCGGATGAGCTCGCGGGTCGCCGCGTCATAGGGCACGGTCAGGCTCGGCCCGAGTCCCCGGACGACCTCGCCGTCGCTCTCGATCAGGGCGGCGTCCACCCCGTCGAGGGAGGTTCCGCTCATCAGCCCGATGGCTCGGACCGTGGAGGTCTCTGAGGTCATGGTTCCCCCGCCCCCGGCTTGCGTTGTCCAAAGAGAGCGATTGTGCTAAACGACGGCGCCTTTACCAAAGGGTTTTTCAACCACACGATCGAGAGAAAAGATGAACACGCCGGAAGCCTTCACTCCGCGGTCCGACTTCCTGAAGACCGTGACCACGCGCGGCTATGTGCACCAGTGCACCGACATGGCCGGGCTGGACGCGGCCATGTGCGCGGGAGTGGTTCCGGCCTATATCGGCTTCGACTGCACGGCGGACAGCCTGCATGTCGGCTCTCTCATCCAGATCATGATGCTGCGGTGGCTCCAGAAGAGCGGCCACAAGCCCGTCGTCCTGATGGGTGGCGGCACCAGCCGCATCGGCGACCCGTCGTTCCGCGACGAAAGCCGCAAGCTTCTGTCCGATGACCAGATCGCCGCCAACATGGACGGCATCAAGAAGGTCTTCGCCAAATACCTGACCTTCGGCGACGGCCCCACCGACGCCGTCATGGTCAACAACGCCGACT
>CAZFRK010000263.1:0-4742 GCA_964521375.1 uncultured Rhodobacterales bacterium | reverse complement strand
CACGCACTTCGTCCAGCTTGAAGGGCTTGATGATGGCCATGATGAGTTTCATGTAATCACCCCTCACGTGATGTATGGCGATCGCCGACGGCGTGTCGCCAGTGGTTGCTGGGCGGAAAGGTTATCAAGGTCCGTGCCAAGTGGAACTTGTCACGCCTTTTCAGCCTCTTAAGGCAATATGCCCAATCCAGCCACTCGGCTTTATGCTCAAAATCCGTGCAGGTGCCCAAGGAGAACCCGAAGACCTCGCCCAAAATCTGTGCATGTTTTTTGATCACGGGGCGCCCTCGGCGGCGCGCGAGCGGTGTTCGGATTGGCGACGGGGAGCGGACGCCAGGACGCGCCTGCCCACCGACCGGACACGGAGGCCGGTCGTCGAACCGATGAACACGAAGAAAATCGGGAGGGTGGTGCGGGCGGTCGGACTCGAACCGACACTCTGTCGCCAGAACCGGATTTTGAGTCCGGCGCGTCTACCAATTCCGCCACGCCCGCAGCGGGGACAAACCTTTACCGCGTTCTCCCCCCGCCTGCCAAGAGCGAACCGCGTCACCGCATGGACCGGATGCCGAAATCCTGCTAAAGCGGGGCCGGACACCTTTCTGGGCAAGGATCCCCCTAGTGCTTCGCAAGACCTATGACTGGACCATGGCGCAGGCCGGGCGCCCCAAGGCCGGATGGGCGCTCGCCCTGGTCAGCTTCATCGAAAGCTCGGTCTTTCCCATTCCGCCGGACGTCCTGCTCATCCCCATGATCCTGGCGAACCGGGAAAAGGCCTGGCGGCTGGCCCTGATCTGCACCATCGCCAGCGTGCTCGGCGGATTCCTGGGCTACGCCATCGGCGCCCTGCTGTTCGACGCCCTGGCCCAGCCGATCCTCCAGTTCTACGGCTACCTGGACAAGTTCGCCGACTTCCAGGCCCGCTACAACGAATGGGGCGCCTGGATCGTCTTCGGGGCCGGGCTGACGCCCTTTCCCTATAAGGTCATCACCATCGCCAGCGGCGTGACGCACCTGGACCTTCTGGTGTTCGGCGTCGCCAGCGTCCTGGCGCGGGGCCTGCGCTTCTTCATCGTCGCCGCCCTGTTGTGGAAATTCGGCCCGCCCATCCGCGTCTTCATCGAGCGGCACCTGGGCAAGCTGACCGTCGCCTTCTTCGTTTTGCTGTTCGCGGGCTTTCTGGTGGTGAAATGGCTGTAATTCCGGATTTCGTGCGCGGGTCGCGCCTGTTCTTCATCCTGGTCTTCGCGGTCTGCGCCGGGTCCCTGACCATGGCCCTGGTTGGCCAATACGTCTTCAAGCTGGACCCCTGCGTCCTGTGCCTCAGCGAGCGCGTGCCCTTCGCCGTCGGCGGACTGGTGGCCCTGGCCATGGCCGGTCTGCCAACCTCGCCGCCCCTGCGACGGCTGGCGCTGCTTCTGCTGCTGCTCGCCTTCGCCGGAAACGCCCTGCTGTCGGGCTACCATGTGGGCGTCGAGCAGCATTGGTGGGACAGCCCGGCCTGCGGCGGCGAGGCGCCGACCGAGGTGTCGCTCCAGGACCTGATGGCGTCGGCCAACGAAGCGGTCCTGCCGCCCTGCGACCAGCCGCAGTGGTCCCTGTTCGGCGTCACCCTGGCCGGATACAATATGCTTCTGAACCTCGGGTTGGCGGCCCTGGTCGCCGTCGCCCTGCGCCGTGAGAACCGGAGAGCCCGCCCATGACCGCCGACGCCCCCCGCGACACCAAGGTCACCGCCGAGAACCGCATCCCCGGCGACCTGACGCGCGAGCAGCTTCTCGACCGCATCGTCCGCGTCGACCACGCCGGGGAATACGGCGCGGTCCGCATCTACGAAGGGCAGCTCGCGGTGCTCGGCAAGGGCCGCCATGGCCCCATGCTGCGCCACATGCTGGATCAGGAGAAAGTCCACCGCGACTACTTCTCCAAGGCCATCGGCGAGCGCCAGGGCCGCCCGACCGTCCTGCAACCGATCTGGCACCTGGCGGGCTTCGCCCTCGGCGCCGGAACCGCCCTGATGGGTGAACGGGCCGCCATGGCCTGCACCGTCGCCGTCGAGGAAGCCATCGACGAACATTACGCCGGACAGGCCGCCGCGCTTGGCGACGACGAGGCCGAATTGCGGGAGACGGTCGAAAAGTTCCGAGCCGAGGAATTGGAACACCGCGACATCGGCTACGAGAACGAGGCCGAACAGGCCCCCTTCTATCCGGTCCTGCACGGCGCCATAAAACGCGGCACCAAGCTGGCGATCTGGCTGAGCGAGCGGATTTAGGACGGGGGACCAAAAGGTCGGAAACGACCCGGAGGAAAGAAGGCAAACGAGGAAACCGGTACACGGAGACCACGGAGAAGGCACGGAGGGGACTGTGTCATCCGGTGCTTCGCGAAGGCGCGGGACATATGGTTGGGCGCGCTTCGCCCGCGAGGTCTTCGCCACCCGGATTGAGGCACGAGCCGTAGGTCCGCACGACTCCCTCCGTGCTCTCCGCGCCGTCTCCGTGTCCTCCGTGTCGAATGGGTCCCCTTTCGCCCTTTCCGCCGCCCCACCCGATCACCACGGATCGAGTTCGGTATCCCAGTAAAGGAAGTCGCGCCAGCTTTCGTGCAGGTAGTTGGGCGGGAAGCGCCGCCCCATGTCCTGGAGCTGGAAGTGGCTGGGCCGCAGCGGCTCGCGGATGAGCGGCATGGTCGCCTCGCGCGGCGTCCGGTTGGCCTTGCGCAGGTTGCACGGCCCGCAGGCGGCGACCACGTTCTCCCACGACGTGTGGCCGCCGCGCGAGCGCGGCACCACATGGTCGAAGGTCAGGTCGTGCACTGGCAGGCGGCAGCCGCAGTACTGGCAGGTGAAGCGGTCCCGCAGGAAGACGTTGAAGCGGGTGAAGGCCGGTCGGCGCGCCGTCGGCGTATACTCCTTCAGGGAGATGACGCTGGGCAGGCGCACATTGCGATTGGGCGAGCGGACCTCGCGGTCGTATTCGTGGACCACGTTGACGCGATCCAGGAACACCGCCTTGATCGCCTCTTGCCAGGGCCAGAGGGACAGGGGGAAATAGCTCAGCGGCCGGAAGTCGGCGTTGAGCACAAGGGCCGGGCAGGCCTCCAACGACGCCAACAAGGTCCTGCACCTCGCGCGTTGCTGACTCTCAAGATATGGTAGCTATACCGCGGCGCATCGCCAAGCGCCTCGTAAAGTTATATGACAGGGCGCGTCTTCGCGCCGCCGCCCCCCTGTTCTGGACGTGCCCGCCCGCCATGCCGGACACCACCCGATTCGCCCCCAGCCCGACCGGCCATCTGCACCTGGGCCATGCCGCCTCGGCCCTGTTCGCCGCCCGGTCCGCCGGGCCGGACGGGCGCTTCCTGGTGCGAATCGAGGATATCGACGCCACCCGCTGCCGCCCCGAATTCACCGCCGCCATCCTGGAGGATCTGGCCTGGCTCGACCTGACCTGGGAGACCCCGGAGCGGCGTCAGTCCGAGCATCTGGACACCTACGGCGCGGCCCTCGACCGTCTGGCGGCGATGGGGCTGCTCTATCCCTGCTTCTGCACCCGCAAGGACATCCAGCGGGAAATCGGCGACATCCATCGCGCCCCGCACGGCCCGGACGGACCGCTCTATCCCGGCACCTGCCGCGCCTTGACGGCGGCGGAAGCGGCCGACCGCCGGGCCGCCGGAGACGCCTATGCCCTGCGCCTGAACATGGCCGAGGCCAGGCGGCGCGTCGGTCCGCTGACCTGGATCGACCGCGCGGCGGGACGCCAGGAGGCCCGCCCGGACAGCTTCGGCGACGTGGTCCTGGCGCGCAAGGACACGCCCACCAGCTACCATCTGTCGGTGACCGTCGACGATGCCCTTCAGGGGATCACTCTGGTGACGCGGGGCCACGATCTGTTCGAGGCGACCCATGTCCATCGCCTGCTCCAGGCCCTGCTCGACCTGGACACGCCCGACTACCACCACCATCCATTGCTGACCGGACCGGACGGACGGCGCCTGGCCAAGCGCGACCAAAGCCTGACGCTGCGCGCCCTGCGCGACGGCGGCGCCACCGCCGAGGCGGTGCGCGCCATGGCCGCCGTCGCGACGGACTAGAGCCCGGCTTCCTCGGGGGTGCGGGTGGTCAGGGCCAGGGCGTGAACGCGCTCGGCCAGTTCGGCCTTCAGGATGTCGTAGACCAGCCGCTGGCGGGCGACGCGGGACAGCCCGGCGAAGGCGGCGGAGACGATCTCCACCTTGAAATGGGTCTCCCCGCCGCCGTCCACCGGGGCATGACCGCCCGTGCCCGCGCCCCGCGCCGCCAGGGCGGCGACGCGGTCGCCGTGACCGGCGTGCTTGTGGGACTGGTCCTCGATCTCCAGACGCAGCGGCGCCAGGGCGTCGGTCAGCTTCTGTTCGATACGGGCGCGATAGGAGGTCTTCGGGGAGGTGGTCATGCTGGCTTTCCGCTTTGAAACTCTTGCCTGGAATGGTGGGGAGCGCGGCGCGGCATTGCAAGTCTCCCCCTCTTTCGCGGCGCGGCCGGTTGCCTCGCGGCAACGGCCGGAGCATATTAGGCGCCATGTCGCGCAAACAGGACCCGCACGCCTTCGATCCCTTCGGTCGCCGCTTTCAACGGAAAGAGGCGCCGCAGGCGCGTGTCTGCGACCACCCCGGCTGCACCCGGGCCGGGGAATTCAAGGCGCCGCGCGACCGCCGTTTGACGGACTACATGTGGCTGTGCCTGGACCACGTCCGGG
>CAZFRK010000262.1:0-4782 GCA_964521375.1 uncultured Rhodobacterales bacterium | reverse complement strand
CCACCAACTCCTTGCCGGTGCCCGTTTCGCCCATGACGAGAACGTCGGCGTCGCTGGAGGCGACGGCCTTGACCATGTCGAACAGCGCCTTCATCGGCGGGCTGGCCCCGACCATGAGCGGCCCGGTCCGCTCCGCGGCGTTTTCCAGGGCTTGCCGCAGGGCACGGTTTTCCAGCACCAGGGCGCGCTTTTCCAAGGCCCGGCGGACACTGTCCAGCAGGCGTTCGGCGGGAAAGGGCTTTTCGATGAAGTCGTAGGCGCCACCCTGCATGGCGTCCACGGCCATGGCGATATCGCCGTGGCCGGTGATCAGGACAATCGGCAGTTCGCGATCCCGCTCACGCGCGACGGCCAGGAAGCGCAGGCCGTCCATGTCGGGCAGGCGCACGTCGGAAACGATGACGCCGGGGAAGTCGGGGCTGAGGACGGCCAGCGCCGCTTCCGCGCTTTCGAAGCAGGTGACCGTGTAGTCGCCAAGTTCAAGGGTCTGGCGCGCGGCGTCCCGGACGTCGGCTTCGTCGTCGATGAAGTAGACATGAGTGACGTCAGGCATGGCTCGGGGTCCGGGACAGGAGGGCGGGAGGGGCGGCGTGTCCGCCGTCGGCCTCGCGCAGAAGCCAGAGGGTGAAGACGGCGCCGCCGTCCGGATGGTTGGCGGCGCTCAGGGTGCCGCCGAAGCTTTCGACGATGCCGTAGGAAATGGACAGGCCGAGGCCTAGGCCCCCCTCCGTCTGCTCCTTGGTCGAGAAGAAGGGCTGGAACATCTTGTCGAAGACGTCGCCCGCGATGCCGGTGCCGGTATCGCGGACGGTGATGGCGATCCCCTCTGCCCCGTCGGGGCCGGGCGCCGGTTCGGCGGCCAGTTCCAGGCGCTTGACGCCGCTCTCGTGCATGGCTTCCAGGGAGTTGCGCACGAGGTTGATGAGGATCTGTTCCAGGCGTACCCAGCCCGCCCGCACGAACAGCGTCTCGTCGAGGACGCGATTGTTCACCTCCACCTTTTGAAGGCGTCCGCCGACGCTCATCAGGTCCAGGCTCTGGGCCACCACGGCGGCCAGGGGGACCGGCCCGATCTCGCCCCGCGCCTTGCGCGCGAACCGTTTCAGGTGGCTCGAGATGTCGGCCATGCGCTCGGTCAGGCCGGAAATGCGGTGCAGGTTTCCGGCCACGTCGTCATAGCGTTCGCGGCTCAGGAAGATGCGGGCATTGTCGGCATAGGCCCGCATGGCGGCCAGCGGTTGGTTCAGTTCGTGGGTGATTCCGGCCGCCAACTGGCCGATGGCCGCCAGCTTCCCGGCGTGGACCACCTCGTCCTGGGCGCGGCGCAACTCGTCACGGGCGCGTTCCCGTTCCTGGATTTCGGCCCGCAGGCGTTCGTTGGCGTGGCGCAGGTCGGCGGTGCGGTCGCGAACCCGCTGTTCCAATTCGTCATGGGCGCGGCGCAGGGCCTCTTCCTTGACCGACAGGATGCGCGAGGTTTCCTGTTCCAGGGCGATGCGTGCCCGGTACCAGCCCATGCGCTGGACCACCGCGACCAGCGTCACGCCCAGCAGGGCGAGGCCGAGACCGGCGAAGATGACGTTCTTGAGGATGAAGGAGGACACCGCCCCGGCGTCGGTCAGGACATGCATGGTCCAGCCGGCGCGCGGCATGGCGCGGGACAGCATCATGTAGTCCGCCAAGGGGGCCTCGCCGCGCGTCCTCTCGCCGTCGGCGAGCGGTTGACGCAGGCGGACCAGCATGCCGTCGTCGAGGGGTTGGCGCGTCTCGAAGGGCAGGGGCGCGAAGGAGGCTCCGGGATAGCGGCGGCTGTCGGCCAGGCGCGCCCTGACGTCCTCCGGCAGCGGCGTCAGGGTGCGGAACAGCCAGCCGGGCATGGTGGAGATGAACACCACGCCGTCCGGGTCCGTCACCAGGATGATGTCCTCGGCCCCGGACCAGCTCTGCTCGATGCCCTTCAGGTCGGTCTTGACCACGGCGACCCCGGCGACGCCGTCCGCCGTGACGACGGGATGGGAGAAATAGTAGCCGCGTTGCAACGATGTCGTGCCGAGCGCGAAATAGCGGCCGCTGCGGCCCTGCATGGCGTCCTGGAAATAAGGGCGGAAGGCGAAGTTGTGACCGACGAAGCTGTCCGGCGCCGCCCAGTTGGACGCGGCGATGGTCAAGCCCCCGGCGGTCATGACGTAGCTGGTCAGAGCGCCACTGATGTCCGTGAACCGCTCCAGGTGGACATTGGTGTGCAGGCGGGTTTCCTCGTCCTGGGGACTGTCCAGGGAGTCTCGGACCTGGCTGCTTTCGGCCAGAAGGCGGGGCAGGGTGGCGAATTTGCCCAGATAGCCGTCGGCGTTGGCGGCGTAGAGGTTCAGAAGCCCGCGGGTGCGCGCCTCCATCTCGGCCAGGGCGGCGTCCCGCGACCACAGGGCCATCATCAGCAGAACGGCGGGGACCACCAGCACCGTCAGGGCGATGGCGATCCCACGCAGGTAGGAACGGCGCGTCATCACCAGTCCTCGTGACCGCGACGACCCCGGTCGCCGCGTATGCTCCAGGCGCCCGAACCGTGAGCCGACGTGTCGTGGCGGCCGAGGGCGCCTGTTCGGATTTCGCTCTCTAGAGGTAGTACAGAAGCAGGTAGAGGGCCAGCAGTCCGATGACCCAGAGTGTCGCCCCGGACAAGGCCCAGGTCCGCACCAGGACACCCCCCGGCCCATGGTGGCGTTCGATGGTGCGCACCAGCGCGGAGACCACCTGACGGCCCGCCTCGATGATGGTGGCGCGGATGGACAGCACCACGTCGGCCACCGCGTGTCCGACGACGGGGAAGAGTCGGCGGTAGAGCCAGTCCGTGTCCAGCGTCACGCGGGCCACCGGGCGCATCACCGGCAACAGCAGGAAGAAGGCGGCGGTGGCGAAGCCCAGAAGCTGGAGCTGATGGACCACGTGCGCTCCGCTGTAGGGCACGTACTCCACCGGAAAGGGCAGCAGGGCGTAGAGGGCTTGCGGATAGACGCCCAGGCCGACGCAGAGGACGGCCAGCGCCGCCATGGCGGTCTTCATGGACAGCGGCGCCTCGGTCGGGCGCAGGCCGCTGTCCCTGTGGAAGAAGGTGAACCAGGGGAAGCGCAGGCCGCAGTAGAGGATGGCGGCGGCGGAGGCCGTCTCCAGCAGCAGCCACACCCAGAACAGATGCCCTTCGCCCGACGCGCTGATGATCATGGACTTTGAGACGAATCCCGACGTCAGCGGCAGGGCGGAAATGGACATGGCGCCGATGAAGCCGCAGGCCGCCGTGAACGGCATGGTGCGGAACAGGCCCCCCAGGTCGGTCAGTTTGGTGCGACCGCCGGTCTGGACCAAGACCGCCCCGGCGCTCATGAGCAAAAGCGCCTTGTAGGCGATATGGGCGAAGGCATGGGCGGCGGCGCCGTTCAGCGCCAGATCCGTGCCGATGCCCACCCCGACCAGCATGAAGCCGACCTGATTGACGATGGAATAGACCAGAAGGCGGCGGATGTCGTTTTCCAGAAGGGCGTAGATCACGCCGTAGATCACCATGACCAGACCGACCCAGATCAGGACCTCGGTGCCCGGAAAGCCCCGAATCAGGACGTAGACGGCGGTCTTGGTGGTGAAGGCGGACAGGAACACCGACCCCGACCACGAGGCCGAGGGATAGGCGTCGGCCACCCAGGCCGACAGCGGCGGCGCCCCGGCGTTGACCAGGACGCCGATCAGAATCAGCCAGGTCGCCAGGCTTTCGGGCCGCATGGCGACGAAGTCGATGCCGCCCGTTTCCAGGACATAGGCGGCGATACCCGCCATCATCACCACGCCGCCCAGCAGGTGGATGGCCAGATAACGCATGCCCGCCCGATAGGACGCTTCCGTGCGGGCCGCCCAGATGACGGTGGCCGAGGCCACGGCCATCACTTCCCAGAACAGGAAGAGGGTGAACAGATCCCCAGCGAAGGTCACGCCGATGGCCGCCCCGGCGTAGACCTGCGCCGCCGTCAGCTCCATGGTCCGATCCTGTCGCAGCGCGTAGAGGCTGCCGGTCAGGGCGGCCAGGGCGAAGACCGTGGCGAACAGGCGGGACAGGCGGTCGCCCTGAACCAGCTCCAGGGTGTAATCCAAGAACCCGGCGGTCAGGGCGACCCCGTCCGGAACCGTCCAGATCAGCGCCAGCGTGGCGCTCGGCACCAGCAGCAGCCAGACGGAACGCGCCGTGCCCTTCAGGAAGGGCAGCAGCAGGGCGCCCAGGATCATCACCAGACCGGGCGGCAGGGGGACGGGCAGGTCAGTCATAGTACCCGTCCTTTCTCCGCAGCAGGATGCTCCAGACCTTGCCGACGGCGACGGCGGCCAGTCCGGCCAGCAGCCCGAACCCGGCATAGAACCCGGTCACGGCGTCGAGGGCGAAGTGGGGGTGACCATGAACGAACAGTCCGGCGACCAGCAGGGCGGCCAGGGCGGCGATACCGGCCCAACGCAGGCGCTTGAGCGTCGCCGGACGGGCCAGGGGATGGCGCTCCTCGGTCGGGCGGTCGTGGTCGGGCTTGACGATCAGAACCTGTTCCATCACGGCGCTCCCACCATGGCGCGGGCCAGACCCAGCGGCAGGTCCGGCAGGAAGAAGAGGGCAACGGTCCCGGCGGCGGTGATGAGCAGCGCGATGACGCTGCCGATGGGGGCTTCCCCGTGCGGATGGGCCTCGTCCGCCGCCGACAGTGGGCGGAAGAAGGCGCGGTAGACGATCGGCAGGAAATAGCCCGCGTTGAG
>CAZFRK010000261.1:0-4807 GCA_964521375.1 uncultured Rhodobacterales bacterium | reverse complement strand
TCGAGGTCGGCTTTCAGTTCCTTCCGCCGGATCAGCAACTCGAAGGTATGGTCCCAACCGCGTCGGGCGGTGTCGGTATCCGCCTCCGGGCGTGCGAACGCCGCGTGGGTATATACATTCGAGCGCAGAAGAGAGTCTAAGTCCTCACCACACCCATCCGCTCGTAAGTGGTCCTTCAGGCTCGCAAAGTCAAGACTCGGCTCCCCGGCCAGGATGTCGAGAACCCTTGTCCGCAGGCGGTCCGCCGCGCCTTCGGGAAAGTCCAGGGCTCCCAGCCGCTCTCCCGCGTGGTCGATCAACTCCGGATGGGTGATCAATGTGGCGAGAAGGATGCGTTTCTGCAAGGCATCGACCGACTCGGGCGCCGCCACCGGGCGCAGGGGCGCGCTCCAGGCCGGAGGATCCCAGGCCCCAGGCCGTCCGACTCGGGATTTGCCATGGCCGCGTCCGGGGCCGAAGGCGCGTCCGCCGGGGGCGCCGCGCCCAGGCGGCGGGCCGGGCCGCTGGGTCCGGAAGAGCTGGAACAGGCGTTCCTTCACGGCTTGTCGGTAGTGTCCCTGCACCACGCGGTCGTTGATGCGCGAGACCTGGCCGTGGATGTCCTGCTCCAGGGCGGCGCGGCGTTCGGGGGTGTCGAGCATGCGGCCCTCCACGGCGTGCGCCCACAGCACATCGAGCAGCGGACGCGCCGATTCGAGCACCTTGCGCATGGCGCCGGGGCCTTCCTCGCGGATCAGGTCGTCGGGGTCCTTGGCCGAACCGCCGGTGGGGCTTTTCATCAGGGCGAAGCGCAGGGACTTGCCGGGCCGCAGGAGGGGCAGGGCGCGTTCGGCGGCGCGGTAGGCGGCGCGCTGGCCCGCCGCGTCGGCGTCGAAGCAGAGCGTCGGCTCGTTGGCCAGTCGCCAAAGCTCCTCCAGTTGGCTTTCCGTCAGGGCGGTGCCCAGCGGCGCCACGGCCTGGGCGAATCCGGCGCGCGACAGGGCGATGACGTCCATATAGCCCTCGGCGACGATGATCTCGCCGCTCTTGCCCGCCGCCTCGCGCGCGTGCGCCCAGCCGTAGAGCACCGTCCCCTTGTGGAACAGGGGGGTGTCGGGGCTGTTCAGGTACTTGGGCTGGCCGTCGCCCAGGATGCGCCCGCCGAAGGCGATGGGGCGGCCGCGGCGGTCGGTGATGGGGAACATCACCCGGTCGCGGAAATAGTCGTAGATCGAGCCGTCGTCGCGCCGCTTCAGAAGGCCCGCCTCGATCAGCTGGTCCTCTTCGATGCCGTAATGCGCCATGGCCGCCTTCAAGGCCCCGGCGCGCGGCGCGTAGCCCAGGCGGAAGCGGGCGATGGTGGCGTCGTCCAGGCCGCGACGATGCAGATAGGCCAGCCCCTCCTTGCCGACGGGCATGCGCAACTGCTGTTCGAAGAAGGCGCAGGCGGCCTCCACCACCTCCAGGACCCCGGCGCGCTTCTTCTGTTGCTCGACCTCCTGGCGGCTGGCGCGTGGCACCTCCAGCCCCGCTTCCCCGGCCAGCTTCTCGACGGCCTCGGGGAAGGTGAGGTTGGCGATCTCCATCTCGAAGGTGATGACGTCGCCGTGCGCGCCGCAGCCGAAGCAGTGGTAGAAGCCCTTGTCGTCGTTGATGGTGAACGACGGCGTCTTTTCATTGTGGAACGGGCAGCAGGCCTTGTATTCGCGACCGGCGCGAATCAGCTTCACGCGGCGACCGATGACGGAGGACAGGGTCAGCCGGGCGCGCAGTTCATCTAGGAAGGACTGCGGCAGGGCCATGGGCGGATGTCCCGGATCTGGAAGCGCCGGACGACCGGTCGGTCCGTCAGGCGGCGAGTTGCGACTTCACGGCCTGGCTGGCCTTGCCGAAGTCCATCTGACCGGCGAAGCGTTCGCGCAGGGCGGCCATGACGCGGCCCATGTCCTTCAGGCCCGAGGCGTCCAGGTCGGCGATGACGCCGGACACGGCGGCCTGGACCTCCTCGTCGCTCATCTGCTTGGGCAGGAACCGCTGGATGACCTCGATTTCCTCGGCCTCCTGCTGCGCCAGTTCCAGGCGCCCGCCCTGTTCGTAGAGGGCGATGCTTTCGCGGCGCTGCTTGATCATCGACTGAAGCATCTGGAGGATCTCGTCCTCGGTCACGCTTTCCGCCCCCGACCGGGTGCGGGCGGCGATGTCGCGGTCCTTGAGCGCCGCCAGGATCAGGCGCAGCGTGGCGACGGCACGCTCCTCCTTGGCCTTCAGGGAGTCCTTCAGGGCCTCGGTCAGACGACTGCGCAGCATGGGCGGTCAACCTTGATAAAGATGTCGGGATATGGAGGCGGGAAAGGCACGGACTCTAAAGGAAAATTGAGCCTTTGGCAAAAGGAAACCGGCCCGGCAAGCCCTTGAAGCCGTTGGGATTTTGAAAATCCAGGGGTTGCTTGACAGGGGCCGCCGAATGGCCTATCTACCCCGCAATTTGCCTACCGGCATCCCTCTTTTCGCCCCTCTCCGGGCCGCCCAGCGCGCAGGCGCATCGGCGGGACCGGCGATTGGGCTGCGCGAATCGGCGCGACCGGGTATCGGTGGGCCGCTAATACTCTCCCCCGCCGCCGGGCGCCGCCCGTGCCTCCGGCGCGGCTTTTGGAATGGTGTCCATGTCAGAGAAGACCAACATCGCCGCCAGCAACCGCCCCCCCGGCGCGACTGGCGTGCTGGTGCTCGCCGATGGGTCCGTGTTTTGGGGCCAGGGTGTCGGGGCCACCGGCCAGGCGTCCGGTGAAGTCGTGTTCAACACCGGCCTCACGGGCTATCAGGAGACCCTGACCGACCCGTCCTACGCCGGTCAGATCATCACCTTCACCTTCCCCCACATCGGCAATGTCGGCGCCAACGGCGAGGATATCGAATCGCTGACCCCCGCCGCCCGCGGGTGCGTCCTGCGCGCCGACATCACTCAACCCGCCAACTGGCGCGCCGCCCAGTCCCTGGAGCAGTGGCTGACCAGCCACCATCTGGTCGGTCTGGCCGGACTGGACACCCGCCGCCTGACCCGCCGCATCCGCGACGGCGGCGCCCCCAACGGCGTCATCGCCCATTCCCGCGACGGCGACTTCGACCTCGACGCCCTGCTGGAGGCCGCCCGGGCCTTCCCCGGCCTGGAAGGGCTGGACCTGGCGAAGGAGGTGACCTGCACCCAGACCTACGAATGGGTGCAGACCCGCTGGGCGCTGGGCAAGGGCTACGGCACCCAGCACGATCCCAAGCATCACGTCGTCGCCATCGACTACGGCGCCAAGCGCAACATCCTGCGCTGTCTTGCCTCCGCCGGATGCAAGGTGACGGTGGTCCCGGCGACGGCGTCGGCCGAGGACATCCTGCGCCATGAGCCGGACGGCGTGTTCCTGTCCAACGGCCCCGGCGACCCGGCGGCCACCGGCCAATACGCCGTCCCCGTGATCCAGGAGATCCTGGCGACCGGCAAGCCGGTCTTCGGCATCTGCCTGGGCCACCAGCTTCTGGCCCTGTCGCTGGGCGCCAAGACCTATAAGATGGACAAGGGCCATCGCGGGTCCAACCAGCCGGTCAAGGACCTGGAGACGGGCAAGGTGGAGATCACCAGCCAGAACCACGGCTTCGGCGTCGATCGGGCCAGCCTTCCGGCGGGCGTGGTGGAAACCCACGTCTCCCTGTTCGACAATTCGGTCGAGGGCCTGAGGCTGGACGGCAAGCCGGTGTTCTCGGTGCAGTACCACCCGGAAGCCAGCCCCGGACCGCAGGACAGCCACTACCTGTTCGCCCGCTTCATCGACCAGATCGCCGCCCACAAGGGCTAAGCCCCACGAGGGCTAGGAGGAGACGCCGGATGAGCGGGGAGGACTTCGAGACCTTCAAGGCGCGGTTGCTGGACATGATGGCCGAGGAGGACAAGCTCCCCGGTCCGGCGCACCGCGACCTCGACGAGGTCATCGACGACCATCTGTTCGCCCGCCCGGCGAAGCCCGAATGGCTGCACGACGCCCTGGTCGACTTCTGCGACCGCGGCCTCATCCAGCTCGACGGCTACGACCTCCTGCCGACGCCGGGCGCGCCGGTCCACTACTGCATCACGCTCGAAGGCCTGAACCGGGCCGGAGCCTTGAGATAGGGAAAGATCTAAAGGAAAACCATCGACACGGAGACCACGAAGGAGGCACTGAGAACACGGAGGCCTCCGTGCGGAGGACAGGTTGAATGTCGCTTCCAAGCAAGCAGTTTGACCCGCTGACCGATCAGGTGATCGGGCTCGCCATTGACGTCCATAGAACCCTTGGGCCGGGACTGTTGGAGAGTGTTCGGGACTGTTGGAGAGTGTTTATGAACGCTGCCTCTGCATGGAACTGGACGCCGCGAAAGTACCCTTCGCACGTCAGGTTCAAGGGAAAGTCACCTACAAGGGCACGGTCATGGAGGGCGGATTTCGGATGGATGTCGTGGTCCGCGACCAGTTGATCGTCGAATTGAAGGCTGTCGATGCCCTTCTTCCGGTTCACGGAGCGCAACTCCTCACCTACATGCGCCTGACCGGGATCAAGAAAGGGCTTCTCTTGAACTTCAACGTCTCCCGGCTTTCGGAGGGTCTGAGGCGGATGGTCTTGTGAATTTTCCTCCGTGCCTTCTCCGTGTCCTCCGTGTCGCGGTTTCCTTTTCGCCCTATTTGTTTTTCGCACGCCGAACCGACGAAAGAAGTAACGAGCAATGCCCAAACGCACGGATATCCACTCCATTCTCATCATCGGCGCCGGCCCCATCGTCATCGGCCAGGCGTGCGAGTTCGACTATT
>CAZFRK010000260.1:0-4823 GCA_964521375.1 uncultured Rhodobacterales bacterium | reverse complement strand
GGTCACGCCGCCGGGGCAACGAATGGCGAGGCCGGGTCCCGGGAAGGGATGGCGGCCAATGAAGCTGTCGGGCAGGCCGAGCTCCTGACCCAGCACGCGCACTTCGTCCTTGAAGAGTTCGCGCAGCGGCTCCACCAGCTTCATGTTCATGCGCTCGGGCAGGCCGCCGACGTTGTGGTGGCTCTTGATGGTGACGCTGGGACCGCCGGTGAAGCTGACGCTTTCGATGACGTCGGGGTAGAGCGTGCCCTGGGCCAGGAAGTCGGCGCCGCCGACTTTCTTGGCCTCGCGCTCGAAGACGTCGATGAAGGTCTTGCCGATGATCTTGCGCTTTTCCTCGGGGTCGGTCTTGTTCTCCAACAGGCCGAGGAATTCGTCGCCGGCGTCCACATGCACGAGCTTGATGTTGAAGCGGTCGCGGAACACTTCCACCACCTGATCGGCCTCGCCCATGCGCATCAGGCCGTGATCGACGAAGACGCAAGTGAGCTGGTCGCCGATGGCTTCGTGCACCAGGGCCGCGACGACCGAGGAATCGACGCCGCCGGACAGGCCGCAGATGACCTTGCCGGAGCCGACCTGGGTGCGGATCTTGTCGATCTCCACCTCGCGGAAGGCGGCCATGGTCCAATTGCCTTCGCAGCCGCAGACGGTATGGGTGAAGGCCTGGATCAGCT
This sequence comes from uncultured Rhodobacterales bacterium, assembly GCA_964521375.1. Lineage (GTDB taxonomy): Bacteria > Pseudomonadota > Alphaproteobacteria > Rhodospirillales > Rhodospirillaceae > CAZFRK01. Next base: position 4,146 of record CAZFRK010000260.1, on the reverse strand, counting down.
TGGCCCCGTGCGGGGTGTGGACGACCTCGGGATGGAACTGCACGCCGTAGAAGCGCCGCGCCTCGTCGGCGACGGCGGCGAAGGGCGCGCCGTCGGACGTGCCGACCACGCGGAAGCCCTCGGGCAGGGCGGCGACGCGGTCGCCGTGGCTCATCCACACCTGCTCACGGGCGCCGACGGCCCAGGTGCCTTCGAACAGGGCGCAGTCCTCCTTCACCTCGACGAAGGCGCGACCGAATTCGCGATGGTCGGAGCTTTCGACGCGACCGCCCAACTGGGCGACCATGGTCTGCTGGCCGTAGCAGATGCCCAGGATCGGCAGGCCCATGTCGAACAGCCCGTCAGGGGCGCGCGGCGTGCCGGTGCCGACCACCGAGGCCGGGCCGCCCGACAGGATGACGCCGCGCGGGTCGAAGGCGCGAATGGACTCGACGGTGGCGCTGTTGAAGGGGTGGATCTCGCAATAGACGCCCGTTTCCCGCACCCGGCGGGCGATCAGCTGCGTCACCTGGGAGCCGAAATCGAGAATGAGAATGCGATCGTGCGACGCAACGGCGTCGGCGGCGGCGGTGTCGGTCATGATGGGGCGTCTCTGCTTTACGTATAGAGAGGGCCGGACCTTACCTCAGAGCCGTCGCGAGAGGAAGCGGGAAGGACGGAGACGACCTTGTTGCGGCCCCCGTTCTTGGCGTCGTAGAGGGCGTCGTCCGCGCGCTTCAGGGCGGCGTCGCGCGGTTCGTTGCGGTCGATGCGGGTGACGCCCAGGCTGATGGTCACGCGCAGGTCGCGGTCGCCGCAGTTGATGCGCGCGTCCTCCACCGCCTTGCGCACCTTCTCGGCCAGGGAGATGGCCTGCGGGGCGTCGCAGTCGGGCAGCAGGATCAGGAACTCCTCGCCGCCCCAGCGGCAGAGCGTGTCCGACGCCCGGATCGTGCCGCGCACGATGTCGCTGACCCCGGCGATGACCAGATCGCCGACCTGATGGCCGTGGGTGTCGTTGACCCGCTTGAAGTGGTCGATGTCGAACAGGATCAGCGCCAGGGTCTCGGCCCGTCGGTCGGCCAGCCGGCTTTGCTGGCGATAGATGATGTCGAACATCTGGCGGTTGGCGGCGCCGGTCAGCTTGTCGGTGGAGGCCATGTGCTCCAGGCGGCTCTGGTAGCCGCGCAGGGTCCAATGGGCCAGCACCAGGACCACCACGGTGATGACGGCGCACAGGCCGAGCGTCAGGAACAGCGTCGTGTCGAGGCGTTCCTGCGCCGGGTCGCCGCGCTGAACGACCAGCAGGTACCAGCCGAACTCGGGGACCAGACGGCTGTTCACATAGACCGGAGCGCCTTGATAGGTGGACTCGAAATTGCCCGAGGGATTGGTCAGGATGCGGGTCGACAGGCCCTTCAACGGCTCCCAGTCCTGAAGGCGGGCCGGGCCGTCGAAGCTGTCGGAGTGCAGCGTCACCTGTCCCGCGCGGTCGACGAACAGGACGTCGCGTCCGTAGCGGGCGCGGTAAGTCTCCAGCATCTCCTTGACGGCGTTCATGGACAGGCCGACGCCGGTGACGCCGATCAGGGCGCCGGAATAATCCTGGACCTTGTGGTTGATGAAGATCGTCAGCCGCGCGCGATCAGCGGTATCCCAATCGACGTTGATCTCATAGAGGTCCGGGGTGTCGCGGAAGGAGAAGTACCAGTCGTCCGCCGGATCGTCGGGGCCGACCGTCTTGAGCAGCCCCGAGGCGTGGTAGTAGAGCCGCGTATTCTCCGACACGTAGAAGCTGGTCACGGTGCCGTGGCGGGTCTGCACCTCTTGCAGGAACTTGACCATGGCGCCGGGATCGACCTCGCCGCGCAGGGCCCAGTCGCGGACGAAGGTGTCGTGCGCCATCTGCGAGGAGATGAGGATGGGCCGCAGAAGGTCGCGCTGAATCTCGGAATAGAGGTTGTCGCTGGTCAGCGGCAAGGTGGTGTCGGCCAGTTGCGCCGAGAGCGAATCCCGGGCAACCCAATAGCTGACCAAGCTGGTGGCCAGGAACCCCGTCACCAGCAAGGCCGTCAAGGCCACCACAAAGCGGATCTTCCGCGGTTCCACTCTTTCTTCGCCTCCAGGCCGGATCGCGCACCAAACTGGCCCAGTAATACCCGAGCCGCCTCCCCGGCGCAAAACCGTATATGGATAGGGCTGGATCGACAATCCAGCACAATGGCAGTCGTCACCTGAAGAGGGAGCAAACGATATGCGATACCTCCGCCATCTGGCCCTCGCCGCCGTCGTCGCGGGGGCGATTCCGTCGGGCGGCGGCGCGCCGTCCCAAGCCCAGCCCCTGGGCGGCCCGCCGCCCTCGGCCCTGGACGCCTGCCGCGACCGCGCCGACGGGGCCGCCTGCGCCTTCCAGACCCCGCGCGGCGCGGTAAGAGGGCACTGCCGCGCCCCGGATGGGCGCCTGGCCTGCGTGCCGAACGGCGGCCCAAGCGGTGGCGGGCGCCCGGGCGCCGGGGGCGGAGCGGGTCCGGCGGGCAAGCCCGGCTATACGCCCAACGCCCCCTACGCCGACGCCGTGCGCCTGACCAACCGCCTGAGCGACACCGGACAGGTGACCTGCTTCACCGACAGCCGCCCGGTCGATTGCGCCGAGGCGGCGCGGCGCGGCTGGCCGGGCCAGGACGCCCATTACGCCGGCCCGCCGCAAGACTTCCGCGACGGCGGCGACGGCACGGTCTTCGATCCCGCCACCGGCCTGACGTGGCAAAAGGGCCACGACGAGGACCGTCTGGGTTTCCGCGACAGCGAGGCCGCCTGCGGTGCGCTGACGCTGGGCGGTCGCGACGACTGGCGCCTGCCGACCATCAAGGAACTGATCTCCATCAGCCATTGGCAGGGCGTCACCGGACACCGTTTCTTCGTCGCTCCGGCGTTCGACCTGGCCCCGCCCGACGCCTCCATTCTGGTCGGTGATCCCTTCGCCGCCACCCACCGCGTGGACATGATGGGCCAGACATGGTCCTCGACCATCTACGCGGACGACCATTACGGACGCCCCGGCGTGCGCGGCGCCTTCTTCTTCAATTTCCTGGACGGACGCGTCAAGCAGGCCCCGACACAGGGGGGAGCCAGACTGTTCCGGCGCTGCGTGGCGGGACAGGAATGGGGCCGGAACGCCTTCCGGGCGAACGGCGACGGCACCGTCGGCGACGCCCTGACCGGGCTGACTTGGCAACAAGCCGACGACGGCACGCCGCGTCCCTGGGGCGAGGCGCTGCGTTACTGCGACGCCCTGCGGCTGGCCGGGCACGACGATTGGCGCCTGCCCAACGCCAAGGAACTACAAGGCATCGTCGATTACGGGCGACCGCAACCGGCCATCGATCCCGTCTTCACCATGACCGACCCGGCGGCCTGGATGTGGTCGTCCACCACCTTCGGCGACGACCCGCGCGAAGCCGTCTACGTCTGCTTCGGAAAATGCACCGCCGCCGACGGCACCGACGTTCACGGCGCGGGTGCCCTACGGTCCGATCCCAAGTCCGACACCAGCCGTATCGGCCAGTCGCGCGGCGGCCAGGGCGACGAGATCCGGGTTCTCAACGGCGTCCGTTGCGTGCGGGGATGACGCCTTTCACGGGGCGCCCCGCGGGACGTCGGACGCCGCTCAGGCCTCCTCGTCGTCGTCCTTCTTCCAATGGACGCGGTAGAGGTCGAAGCGGCGGTCGCGCAGGTTCTGCACCGTGCCCCCGGCGCGGGCCAGCCGCAGGTCTTCCAGGCTGAGGTCGGCGAAGGCCACCATCTCCACGTTGGGGGTGGTGTCGGCGGCGACGCCGTCGCGGTCGAAGGGATGGTCACAGGGCGTCAGGATGCAGGACTGGGCGTACTGGATGTCCATGTTCTCGACGCCGGGCAGGTTGCCGACGTTGCCCGCCAGCGCCACGTAGACCTGGTTTTCGACGGCGCGCGCCTGGCCGCAGTAGCGGACCCGCAGGTAGCTCTTCCGCTCGTCCGTGCAGAAGGGCACGAAGAGGATCTGCGCTCCCTGATCCACCAGATGACGGGCCAGTTCGGGAAATTCGCTGTCGTAGCAGATCATCACGCCGATGGGGCCGCAGTCGGTCATGATGGTCTTGGCCTCGTGGCCGCCCTCGATGCCCCACCAGT
>CAZFRK010000259.1:0-4823 GCA_964521375.1 uncultured Rhodobacterales bacterium | reverse complement strand
TCGCTGTCCAAGTTCGGCAGCTACACCTCGAAGCTCGGCCTGTTCGACCTGCCGTTCCTGTTCGACGACCTGGCCGCCGCCGAGCGGTTCCAGAATTCCGACAAGGGCCAGGAGCTGCTCAAGTCCATGGCCGACAAGGGCATCGTCGGGCTGGGCTACTGGCACAACGGCATGAAGCAGCTGTCGGCCAACCAGCCGCTGCGCACGCCCGCCGACGCCGCCGGGAAGAAGTTCCGCATCATGTCCTCGGAAGTCCTGGAAGCCCAGTTCGAGGCGGTCGACGCCGTGCCGCTGAAGAAGCCCTTCTCCGAGGTCTTCACCCTGCTCCAGACCAACGCCATCGACGGGCAGGAAAACACTTGGTCGAACATCTACAGCCAGAAGTTCTTCGAGGTTCAGCCCTACATCACCGAATCCAACCACGGCCTGCTGGACTACCTGCTGGTCACCAACACCGAATGGTGGAACGACCTGCCGGGCGACGTCCAGGCCGGTCTGGCCGAGTGCCTGAGTGAAGCCACCGACCTGGCCAACTCCGAGGCCAACAAGATCGCCATGGAACACCGCCAGAAAATCATCGACAGCGGCGTCTCCGAGGTCATCGAGCTGACCCCGGAGGAAAAGGCCCAGTGGCGCGAGGCCATGAAGCCGGTGTGGGCGAAGTTCGCCGACGAGGTGGGCCAGGACATGATCGACGCCGCCGTCGCGGCCAACAATTAGTCCCACCGCTCCCGGAAGGAGCCTCCGCGTCCCAGGCGCGGAGGCTTCCCCATCCCCATCGTCTCGCTGATCTTCGGGCAGGTTCGCCGTGTACACCTTCATCCGCTGGGTCCATGCGGTCGAGGAAGCGATCATCCAGTTGCTCCTCGTCGCCACGACCCTCCTCGTCTTCTTCGAGGTCATCCTGCGTTTCGGCTTCAACACCGGCATCAGTTGGTCGCAGGAAGCGACGCTGCTGCTGGGCGGATGGCTCGTCCTGTTCGGAGCCTCCTACGGCATCCGCGTCGGCGCCCACATCGGCGTCGATGCCTTCGTGCGGGTCCTGACGCGCGGCGCGCGGCGCGTCGTCTCCTTCATCGCGGTGATCCTCTGCCTCGTCTATTGCGGCCTGTTCCTCTACGGGTCGTGGATCTACCTGAGCAAGATGAAGAAGATCGGCATCCCGCTGGAAGACATCCACCTTCCACTGTGGATCGGCCATTCCATCCTACTGATCGGCTTCGTCCTGCTGACCATCCGGTTCCTGGAACTGATGTGGATGATCTTCACCGACCGGGCGGACGGCTTCGCCTTCGTCGACGAGGCGCAGGAGGCCATGCGCCTGTCCGAGCCGGGCCATCAGGAAGCGGACGGGGAGGCCGGCCGATGACCACCGCGTCGCTGTTCATTCTGCTCTTCCTCTTCATGTTCATGGGCATGCCCGTGGCGATCGCGCTCGGCCTGTCGAGCATCGCCACCATCCTCATGTTCTCCAACGACAGCCTGGCGTCCATCGCGCTCAAGCTGTTCGAGGCCACCAGCGCCCACTACACGCTGCTCGCCATCCCCTTCTTCATCCTGTCGTCGGCCTTCCTGTCCACGGGCGGCGTGGCCCGCCGCCTGATCAATTTCGCCATGGCGGCGGTGGGGCACATCCGCGGCGGCATGGCCATGGCGAGCGTCCTGGCCTGCATGCTCTTCGCCGCCGTCTCCGGATCGTCGCCCGCCACCGTGGCGGCCATCGGCTCGATCGTCATCGCGGGCATGGTCAAGGCGGGCTATCCGCTCAGCTTCGCCTCGGGCGTCATCACCACGTCGGGCACGCTGGGCATCCTGATCCCGCCCTCCATCGTCATGCTGGTCTATTCGACGGCGACCGAAACCTCGGCCTCGCGCATGTTCGCCGCAGGCGTCATTCCCGGCCTGCTGCTGGGCGGCGTCCTGATGGTCGCCATCTACATCCTGGCCCGGGTGCGCAAGCTTCCGGCCCTGCCCTTCCCCGGTGTCTGCCCGCTTCTGGAAACCGGCGGGCGGGCGCTCGGCGGCCTGCTGCTCATCATCATCGTGCTCGGCATCATCTACGGCGGTGTCGCAAGCCCGACGGAAGCGGCGGCGGTGTCGGCCATCTACGCCTTCTTCATCGCGGTCTTCATCTATCGCGACATCGGCCCCCTGAAGGGCGTGCGTTTCCGGAACGACGGGGAACCGGTGGCCTCCGCCGTCCTGCGCAACCTCGTCCAATCGCTGATCGCCCTGCCGCGTACGACCGTCAACAAGGAAGTGCGCCACGTGGTCATGGACGGCGCCAAGGTCAGCATCATGCTGCTGTTCATCATCGCCAACGCGATGCTGTTCGCCCACGTCCTGACCACCGAGCGCATTCCCCATACCATCGCCAGCGGCATCATGGACATGGGGCTTCCGGCCTGGGGCTTCCTGATCGTCGTCAACCTGCTGCTGCTGGCCGCGGGCAACTTCATGGAGCCGAGCGCCATCCTCTTGATCATGGCGCCCATCCTGTTCCCCATCGCCATGCAGTTGGGCATCGATCCGGTGCACCTGGGCATCATCATGGTGGTCAACATGGAGATCGGCATGCTGACCCCACCGGTCGGCCTCAACCTCTTCGTGACCGCGGGCATCACCGGAAAGAGCATCCTCTGGGTGGTGAGATCGGTCCTGCCGTGGCTGCTGATCATGCTGGTGTGCCTGCTGCTGATCACCTATGTCCCGGCGTTGTCGACCTGGCTACCGAACTACTTCTTCGGCAAGGCCTTCTAGGCCCGCCAAGCCCCCCACCCACCCCCGGTCGTCGCCCCCCGACGACCGGGGGTTTTCGCATGCTCCAGGGATAGTGCGAGCGCCGCCGGAAGCGTAAGCTGGCTTTCTCCACATCTTCATTAGGGGAAAATCATGGCCACCACCGACAACCTGAAGACCGCCTTCGCGGGGGAAAGCGAAGCCAACCGCAAGTATCTGGCCTTCGCCGATCAGGCCGACCGGGACGGTTTGGCCCAGGTGGCCCGCCTGTTCCGGGCCGTGGCCGCCGCCGAGACCATCCACGCCCACGCCCACCTGCGGGCCATGGACGGCGTCAAGGCGACGTTGGAGAACCTCCAGGAGGCCATGGCCGGGGAAGAGTATGAGTTCACCGAGATGTACCCGCCCATGGTCGAGGCCGCCAAGGAGGAAGGGCACAAGCGGGCCGAACGCTCCATGACCCACGCCCTGGAGGTGGAGAAGATCCACCATGCCCTGTTCCAGGAAGCGGTCGCGGCGGTGACGTCCGGCGCCGACCTGCCCGACGCGCCGCTGCGCGTCTGCCCGGTGTGCGGCCATACGGTCATCGGCGACGCCCCCGACCAATGCCCGGTCTGCAAGGCGCGCGGCGACCGTTATACCGAAATCGCCTGACGCGTCGCCGGGCGACCGGCCAAATCCGCGGCGACGCCCCGTCCTCGGACGGTCAGGCGTCGCCGTCCGTCTTCACCACTCTCTTCTTGGGCGCCCAGCGGTGTACGTTGACCGGGCGTCCCTTGTGGCTGCGCATGACGCGCGGCCGCATGACGCTGTCCACGGACGGAGCGGCGTAGCGGTCCACCGTTTCCTCCGCCGCCGGCTTGCGCCCGTAATATTCGATCATCCATTCGAACAGGATTTCCGCCCGCTTGCCGACAGCGAGCGCCTCCTGATAGGGCGGATGGCTGGTCACCAGACGGTTGAGATGCTCCACGCTGTGGGCGCCGAAGCGCCGCCAAAGGCTGTCGAGGAAGTGCTTCTGTGTCTCCGGAATGCCCTGCCAGTCCACCTGCGGCGCGCCATGCTCGAAGGCCCGCCAGGTGGTCGGCTCGATCGGCCCGAAGACCGAGGTGACGAAGGTGCAGGGCATCAGCTTCTGCCCCCGCGAGGCCGCGCCGTAATAGGCCTGGGCCAGATAGAGCAGGCGCTGGATTTTCTGGGGCTGAAGGTATTCGCCGTCCTGCAAGGCCCTGTTGGAGAGCCAGAAGCAGACGTCGAACGCACTGTCGCAGACGGGGGGCTTCATCGGGACCTCATTGCCGCGGGGGCTTCATATTGTGCATTCGCGACGCGCCCGACAAGGGTTGGACTTGACCGAAACCGCCGCGTGCCTAACCTTGCCAGGAGAAAAACCAAGGAGGCACGTCATGACCAGCCCGTCACCCGTCGCGGTTTCGATGACCGTCAACGGCACGTCCGTCACCCGCGATGTCGAGCCGCGGACCTTGCTGGTCACCTTCCTGCGGGAAGGCCTCGGCCTGACGGGAACCCATGTCGGCTGCGACACCGGCCAGTGCGGCGCCTGCGTCGTCCATATGGACGGACGCCCCGTGAAGTCCTGTTCCGTCCTGGCCGTTCAGGCCGACGGCGCGGTCGTCACCACCATCGAGGGCCTGACGCCCGATGACGGCCTTCACCCCATGCAGGAAGCCTTTCGCGACAATCACGGACTGCAATGCGGCTTCTGCACGCCCGGCATGGTGATGACGGCGGTGGATCTGGCGAACCGCGATCCGGCGCCCGACGACGCGGCGGTCAAGCACCACCTGGAAGGCAACATCTGTCGCTGCACGGGCTACGATCCCATCGTCACGTCGGTCAAGGCGGGCGCCCGCGCCATGGCCGCGTCCACCGGCGACAAGTAGGAGGGCGCGCCATGTATCCCTTCGACTACCAGCGCCCGACCTCTCTGACCGAAGCGGCGGAGGCTTACCGCGCCGTCGACGAAGCCGCTTTCCTGGCCGGTGGGCAAAGCCTGATCCCGGCCATGAAGCTGCGCCTGGCGAGCCATGAACGGCGGGTCGCCCTGCGCCGTCTGCCCGGCC
>CAZFRK010000258.1:0-4845 GCA_964521375.1 uncultured Rhodobacterales bacterium | reverse complement strand
ATGTGGGCGGTGGACCGAGGTTTTTTGATTTTCAGGTGGCGGCGCCGAAATCGGTATCGGTGATGAGCATGTTCGATGAACGTTTGGCGGAGGCACATACGGAATCGGTGCGGATTGCGATGCGGGAATTGGAGTGTCTGGCGGCGGTTCGGGTTCGGGACGGGGAGAATGCGAGGACGAACAATTATGAGACGACGGGGAAATTGGTTTATGCGGAGTTCACGCACGATACGAGCCGGGCGCTTGATCCGCAGTTGCATACGCATAATGTGGTGTGCAATGTGACGAAAACGGCGGACGGCAAGTATAAGGCTCTGGAAAGTCTGGAAATGGTACGGGCGATTCGTTATGCAGGGAAGGTTTATCATAATGAGATGGCGGCGAAATGCCGGGAACTGGGTTATGAAACGGTGGAAACGCGGGACAGGAAGGGAAACATCGTCTGGTACGATTTGAAAGGAGTTTCCGGGGAGATCATGGAGCGCTTTTCAAAGCGGCGGATTCAGATCGAGAAAGCGGAAGCGGAATTTATCGCGGAACATGGACGAAAACCGACGCTGAGTGAAAATAATGAATTGTCGGTTTCAACCCGTTCGGATAAGATGAAGAGTTCGACGCGGGAGAAGGTCCGGGAGTTCCAGATGGGGCAGTTGAGCCATTTGGAGGAGGAGCAGCTTTATGGCGCGGTAGAGTGGGCGAAAAAGCATGGTCCGCCTGCAATCCTGTTGGATCGGGAGCGGATGGGAGAACAGGTGCGGAAGGTGGTGGAGGAACTGTACGAACGGGAAAGCGTGTTGAAACGCGATAAAATTCTGGCGGAGGTGTTGAACCGGAATCTCGGGAAAGTCGATCTGTCGGTATTGAAGGAAACGGTGAAAGCGGTTCCGGAACTGCGGAATCTTGGGGGAAATGAGGCGAATCCATATTACGCGCCGGAAACGGTGATCGAACGGGAACTGTCGGCGATCCGTTCGGTGGAGGAGCAACAGGGGATTTTCGAAGCGATCGCGCCGGAGTTCCGGGCGTTTCCAAATGACGAGTCACGGGCGAAACAGGCGGAGTTGGTTCACGGACTTTTGAACTCCAGGGACCGGTTCAATCTGTTCCGGGGTGTGGCGGGGGCCGGGAAGACTTCGACGTTGCAGGAGTTCTGCCGGGGCCTGCGTGCGGGGGGGATAGAGAGCATCCACCTGGTGGCGCCGACGAATTCTGCGACGGATGTTTTGAGGCAGGAGGGATTTCGGCAGGCGCAGACGGTGGCGGGATTCCTGCTGTCGCCGGAAAAGCCTCCGGCTGGGAGTTACGTGATCATCGATGAATCGGGGCTGAATTCGTTACGCGAGGGCGTGGAGATCCAGAAACTGGCGCGGGCGAACAATTACCGGATACTTTTTGTTGGGGACGCGCGACAGCATACGGCGGTGGAGTCGGGGGATTTTTTCCGGTTGCTGGAAAATTATTCGCCGATCCGGAAATTTTCGTTGACGGACATTCACCGGCAACGGAACGAGGAGTACCGGCGCGGGGTCTTCGAGTGCGCGATGGGGCAGTTCGGACAGGCGTTCGAACGGTTCGACAAACAGCGTTTGATTCATGAAGGGAAGCAGCACTACTTGAGTGAAGCGGCGGCGAAATACATGGCGTACACGGAGAACGGGCGGTTCGTCGACCGGGCGATTCTGGTAGCGCCGACGCATGAGGAATGCGACAAGCTGACGGAGGCGGTGCGGGAAAAACTGAAAGAATCGGAAGCGATCCGGGGAAACGGACGGGAAACGGAAATATTCCGTTCATGGAACAAACCGAAGGCATGGTTGAAAGAGGCGGCGAATTTCCAGCCGGGGATGACGGTCGGTTTTATCCGGAACATGAAAGGGGTGGCGAAAGCGGGTGAGGTCGTGCGAGTGGAAGCGGTGGAGGGAAAAACGCTGGTACTGAATAATAATAAACGGATATACGCGCGCGCGGCCTCGGAGTTCATTGATGTCGGCGAGATGCGGAAGATCGAGCTTTGCGAGGGCGATCTGATTCAGTTTCGGGTGAACTTGAAGGATCGGAAAGTCTATAATGGGACGCTCGCGCGCGTGAGCGCCGATCCGGGAAAAGTCGAAGTGCTTTATTCGGACGGGAAGCCGCGCGGGACCATGGACATGCCGGAGCATTATGCGGCGTTCGATTACGGCTGGGTGACGACGTCGCACAAGTCGCAGGGGCGAACGGCGGAGAATGTGGTGGTGGCGGCGGAATCGCTGGACCGGAAAGCGTTTTATGTGGCACTGAGCCGCGGCCGCCGGGAGATGTCGCTTCATTGTCCGGACAAGGAGCATTTAAAACGCAATCTCGCGTACCGTACCGGCGAACGCGGCAGCGTTCACGACCTGATTCGGGACCGGGAGATTGCGCCGGACGCGATCCTGCCGTTTTCGGAAGCGGTCCGGAAGCGGAAAGCGGAACTGCTGCCGGACTTCTCGTATAAGGATATGGTAAAGCGAACGAAAGCGATGTTGCGCAAAGTCAATGCGATGCTGAACGACGCCGCCGCGATCAGGCGGATGCGAAAGCACCGGGAACGGCTGTTCAACGAGGATACGCGCTTCGAAACGGAAGAGCACGCGGTCGGGTTGTTGGGAAAAGTCATGGACCGGATCGGCGGTTGGTTCAAGGCCCCGGAATCCGTGCCGGAAACGCCGGAAACGCCGGAAATGACGGATCAGGCGGCGCTGGAACGGGAGCGCGCGGCCCTGGAACAGGAACAGGCCCGGAAACAGGAACGGAACACGCGCTGGAAGATTTTCGAATCGGCGTGGGCGGATTATGAGGAGAAACGCAAGGAGTATCACGAGCGTTTCGGCGGCGGGGAATTTGCCTTGACGGAGACGGAAGAGCGTTACCGGAGTATGCAGATTGCCCGGCGGTACCGGCACGAAGAACCGGCGCCGCTGCCGGACTGGCTGGAAAACTGGCAGGAAACAGCGATGAAAGAGGCCGAGAAATCACGGGAAGCGCTGGCGGCACGACTGGAAGCGGAAAAGCGGAGGGCGCTTGAAGCCGCCTGGCTTGTCGCGGAAAAACGTTGGTCGGCGCACGTTGCGGCACGCAAGGCATATCACGAGGCGCGGCGGATGCCGTTCGATTTCAAGCTGTGGCCGGAGGAAACCGACTTTTTCTGGAACCAGGCCGGGCGTCAGCAGGACGGATTGGAGCCGGAGGCGATTCCGCCGGAACTGCTGGACTGGCGCGACCGCGCCGATGCGGAGAACCGCTGCATGACGGAAATCCTGCGCCGGCAGCGGGAGGAAATGATTCGCGCCCAGTGGGCGGAATTTGACCGTCGTTTGCAGAAGTATATGGAAGAGCGGCAGGCGTATCAGGACGAATTTTATCCGGACGGGGAGCCGTATCGGCTCTCCCGGTCCGAACGGGCCGAAATCGACAGGTTGCGGGTGAAGAGGAAAGCCGGGTTCGCGCCGGAATATCCGAACTGGATGCGGGTGGATTGGAGCGTTCGAAGAGAGGAGCGGCGGGAATTGCTTGCCAAATGGGCGAAAGCGGATACACGCTGGGAGAAATACCGGGAAGAGCGGCAGGCGTATCAGGCGGAGTTTTATCCCGGCACGGAATATCAACTTTCGGTTGAAGAACGGCGGTTCGCGGTGGATCGGGAACTTCGGCGCAGGCAGGGGCTGGAACCGAAATTTCCGGCATGGCTGGACAACTGGCGGATAAAGGCGGATGCGATCCGTCAGCAGGAATATGAAACGGAAGCCCAATGGGAATACGCCTGGCAGGATTTTGAGGAGAAATGGAGCGCGTATCTGGGCGCTCGAACGGAACTATCCGGCAGGGAATCCGCGTTCCTGCGGACACAGGAACGGCGGAGGGCTGCGCACCAAATGCCGCCGGAACTTCTGGAGCTTCCGGATTGGATGTCTACAGAAAAAGTCCGGGATATTCACTGGCGGAATCTCCGGATCGAAACGATCCGCGAAGTACTCGGGCTCCGTCCCGGCGACGAGGATCAACCGCCGGGTTCTCCTCGGAGGCAGTATTATGAATCGCGGAAAGCGGGGCTTTTCGAGCGGATCGCCGAATATGACCGGAGCGCGCTGGCGGACAAGCTGGACAAATGGATGTCGGTCAAAAATCCGGACGATACCCTGAAAGCCAAAATCCGGACCGCGCTGTATGAAAAGCACGGTTATACCGCCGGGGCGGGAAACGCCGGATTGGGCGCGTTCGACCGGCACCGGATGCTCGAACGGAAGCGGGCGGCGGAAGAAGAATACGCCGAATACGAGGTATGGGCGAAAATCGCCCCTGCCACCGGGGAACAGCGCAAGGAGTTGGAGGAATTCATCAAGGCGGGCTACATCGATTCTTATCCGAAGGAGTTGAATATGGGCCGGGCGGAAGCTATGCTCGATGAACTTTGGGAACGCGAACGCGAAGTCCGCCGCCGGAATGCAATCGAAGAAGAACGTCTGGTCCGCGAGCGCCGGGCGCGGGAGAACCGGGTACGGGAACAGCGGGCACGCGAAGCGAAAAACCGCGGCCGCGGCATGGATTTGTAAACGAACAACAACTGAAACCTGGAGGTGATCATGCAAAGAGAAACGAGATGGACCGTGCTGGACCGTAAAGAAATATACCCGCGCTTCTGGCTTCATACGGAACAGGAAAACCTGTTGTTGAGCTGGGCGATGGTTTCGCAGATTCGGGCATCAGCCGATTTCCTGTCGATCCGTTTTCTGTGCGAATACGGACAGGTCCGGCTTTCCTCGGGCGATTCCCTGCGGGGATTGTTCGAGCACATGCAGATCGAAAGAGTCTGGCGCATCGACGGAC
>CAZFRK010000257.1:0-4946 GCA_964521375.1 uncultured Rhodobacterales bacterium | reverse complement strand
CGCACCACGGCTGGATGTTGCGCATCCATTCGAAGAAGGTGTTTTCCCAGTGCTTGGGAACGAAGCGCATGCGCCCGCTTTCCACCGCCTCGACCGGCTTCTTGGCCAGGATGGCCGCGTCGACGAACCACTGGTCCGTCAGCCACGGCTCGATGACCACGCCCGAACGGTCGCCGTAGGGCACCGTCATGGGGTTTTCTTCGATCTTTTCGAGCAGGCCGAGGGCGTCCATTTCGGCGACCACGGCGTCTCGGGCCTCGAAACGGTCCAGGCCGCGGACGAACTCCGGCAGTTCCCCGGCCAGCGGCACGCCCGCGTCGTCATATTCCAGCTCGGCGCGACCGTCCTGGAATCGCAGCACGTCATAGGGCGCGGCGATGATCCGGGCGTTGAGGTCCAGCACGTTGATCAGCCGCAGGCCGTGGCGCTTGCCGACCTCGAAGTCGTTGAAGTCGTGGGCAGGGGTCATCTTCACCGCGCCGGTGCCCTTTTCCGGGTCGGCGTATTCGTCGGCGACGATCGGGATCAGGCGGCCGACGATCGGTAGGCGCACCATCTTGCCCACCAGGTGACGGTAGCGGTCATCGTCGGGATGGACCGCGATGCCGGTGTCGCCAAGCATGGTTTCCGGTCGGGTCGTGCCGACGGTGACGAAGGTGTCCGGCTCCCCTTCCACGGGATAGCGGAAGTACCACATCTTGCCGGTCAGCTCGCGCTGCTCGACTTCCAGGTCGGAGATCGCCGTGTGGAGCTTCGGGTCCCAGTTGACCAGACGCTTGTCGCGATAGATCAGGCCGTCCTTGTGCAGCTTCACGAAGATGGTGCGCACGGCCAGGCTGAGGCCGTCGTCCATGGTGAAGCGTTCACGCGGCCAATCGGGCGACGCGCCGAGGCGACGAAGCTGGGTGGTGATGGCGCCGCCCGACTGTTCCTTCCATTCCCACACCTTGTCGATGAAGGCATCGCGTCCAAGATCGTGCCGGGTCACCCCCTCCTTCTCGAGGTTGCGCTCGACGACCATCTGCGTGGCGATGCCCGCGTGGTCGGTTCCGGGCTGCCACAGGGCATCCCGCCCGGTCATGCGATGAAAGCGGACCAGAACGTCCTGCAAGGTGAACGTCAGGGCGTGCCCCATGTGGAGGTTCCCCGTAACGTTCGGCGGCGGCATCATGATCGTATAGGGGACACGCTCCGACCCCTTATCCGCCGCGAATACGCCGGACTCCTCCCAGCGCTGGTAGAGCCGTTCCTCAACGTCAGCGGGGGTAAAGGTCTTGTCGAGCATGATCCCTTCTCATTCATTCTGGCGGTGAGCCCATGGGACAAAAACGAATCGCCGGACTCCCTAAGGGGGGTCCGGCGAGACAGTCCCCGAACGGGGATGTTTAGGATTTTTCGTCGCCCTTGACCAGTCTTTCGATCTCGCGGCGCACCAGACGCTCGACGATCTCGGGCAGGTGCGCGTCGAGCCAGTCCTTCAGGATCGGCCGCATCATTTCCCGCACCAGGGCCTCCAGGGTGATGTTGCCCTGACCGATGCCCAGTCCCCGATGCTTCGCGATGGCGGCGAGCTCGGAGAAGGCGGCGGCGGAAATCTGCTCGGTCGGAGGCGAGATCAGACGGTCGTCGTCCTCGTAGTCCTCCTCCTCGAAAATCTCCTCGTACTCTTCTTCCGGCTCCGGCTCGGGTTCCGGCTCAGGCTCAGGCTCAGGTTCCGGCTCAGGCTCGGGTTCCGGCTCGGGTTCGGGTTCCGGCTCAGGCTCCGGTTCCAGGATCAACGGCTCCTCGTCCTCGTCCTCCGCCATCATGGCGTCGGTTAGTTCCAGGATGTCGTCTTCTTCCTCTTCCTCCATATCCCAGGAGGGTTCCGGCTCAGGCTCAGGCTCGGGCTCGAGCTCCGGTTCGGACTCAGGCTCCGGTTCGGGCTCAGGCTCCGTCTCAGGTTCCGGTTCGGGCTCGGGTTCAGGCTCCGGCTCCGGCTCGGCCTGTGCCTTCTGTTCCTCTTCCTCGTCCTCGGACAAAATCTTACGGATGGAGGCGAGGATATCCTCCATTGAGGGTTCTTGGTTCTTGTCGTCCATGGCCTACCCCGCCCACAGCCGGACCCACGCGTGATCGCCATTGACGCCCTTTATGGACGTCGCTTCATAAGGTGATATAACACCGACCGTTAACATTTTGCAAACGCGTGAAGTTTCCTGCGATCACTCAAGTCCGAGCACGTCAAAGACAAAAGGGCAGAGCGGATCCGCCCTGCCCTTTCCTAAACCATCCGTCGGTCGCTTGCCTAGTTCGCGGCCTCCATGGCGGCGCCGTCGGCGTCCTGTTCCGCCGCGTCGCTGCTGCCGATCCACTGGTTTCGCACATCCTCGTAGTGCGTCGCCGGGTCGTAGACGGTCACCGGCAGGCCCAGGCCGTCGGCGGTCAACTGACCCAGGGCGCTGAGCAACTGGTAAGCGGCATAGCGTTCATCACGCCGCGCGCCGACCAGATTGACGCGGGCATTGAGCAGTTCCTGCTCGGCGTCCAGGACATCCAGAACCGTCCGCGCGCCCACCTGTGCTTCGCGCTGCACGCCTTCCAGGGCCACCTGCGAGGCATCGACCTGGGCGGTCAAGGATTCGATCTGCGCCCGCGCCGCCTGCAGGCCTTCCCAGGCCTGCACCGTGGAGGCACGGGTTTCCTGCAACGCCTCGTCGACCTGGATGCGGGCCTGACCGGCGGAGTGCTTGGCCTGACGCAGGCGGGACCAAGTGCCGCCCGATTGATAGAGCGGCATGGAGACGACGGCCATGATCGACTGGCTGTGCGAGAAGCTGTCATGGGTCGAGTTGTTGTAGGCCCGCGACGCATTGGCCTGCAGCGCCACGCTGGGCAACAATTCCGACCGCACGACCCCGACATTGTTCAAGGCCGCCTCGGCGCCGTGGCGGGCGGCGATCACCTGCGGCTGCTCGCTCAGCGCCCGCTCGATGGCGTCGGCGAGGCTGGGAGGAAGCTTTTCGGAAAAGTCGCCGGGCCACTCCAGATTTTCCGGCGGCAGGCCGACGACGCGCTCGAACACGGCGCGGGCCGACTTGAGGTTGCCCTCGGCGGCCAGACGACCGGCCACGGCGCCCGCCAGCCGGGATTCCGCCTGGCTGACGTCGGTGCGGGTAATTTCACCCACTTCGAAGCGGTCCTGGGTGGCCTCCAACTGGCGGCGCAGAACTTGCTCGTTGTTGACGTTCAGCTCCAGAACGGACATTTCGCGCAGGACATTGACGTAGGCCTCGGCGGCGGACAGCAGGACCTGCTGCTCGACCGCGGTCAGCTGGCCGCGGGCCGCCAGAACCTGGCTCTCGGCGGCATCGACGGCGTTCACCGTGCCGAAGCCGTTGAAGATCGGCTGCTGAACGGTGACGGAATAGGAATCGGGCATGGTGCCCACTTCCCGGTCTCCGGTCGACCGCAGCGAGCTGGATTCGATCACCTGCTTGCCTGTGCTGGCTTCCACGCTGACGCTCGGGCGCCATCCGGACAAGGCCTGGGGCACGTTTTCATCCGTCGCCCGGACCGCCGCGCGCTGGGCGTTCAGGGTCGGGTTGCTCACATAGGCCGCCGCCAAGGCATCCTGGAGCGTCATCGCGGACGCCGTCGCAGGCATCAGGAGCCCGAAAGCGGCGGCGGCGACGGCAACTGAGGAGATCGACTTTTTCATGGTTCAGCCCTGGTGATCGAGAAGCTGGCGCGCGGAACGCCAAGACAAAGACACGACTGGCCGGGCGGTCCACCGACGAAAAGTAAACCGACCAGTTCACTTTTGCCAGAATAGCGTCGCCCGCCAAGAAGGCAAGTCATCTTGCCACATCCGGCGCCCCGCCGCGACAGGCCACCAAAAAAGGCGCCCCTTGGGACGCCTTTTTCATCAAACCGGAACAGGACTCAGAACACGAAGCGCGGCGGCTTGGCGAACCCCGGCAACAGAGGAACGCCGCAGTCGAACAGGGACCGATGGCCGAAGGCATCGCCCTGGCGCGTGATCAGGGTGGCGACGCCGACCGGCGCGCCCGGCTCCCGCAGGATCGTCACCAGGCGCCCGCCGTCGACGAGCTGACCCAGGATGGCGTCGGGCACGTATTCGACGGCGCCGTTGACGAGAATGACATTGAACGGCCCCTGGTCGGGGCTACCGACCGTCAGGTCGCCCGAGATCACGGCGGCGTTGTCGATATTGAGGTCACCGATGGCCGCCGTCGCGCGGGCCACCAGGTCCGGGTCGCTGTCGACCGCCACGACCGTGCTGGCGAGACGGGACAGAACCGCGGTCGCATAGCCGGTGGCGCACCCGACATCCAGGGCGACGTCGGTCTTGTCGATGGCGGCGTCCTGCAACAGGCGGGCAAGGGTCAGGGGCTCCATCAGCCACCGGCCCGCGCCGAGGTCCAGGTCCTCGTCCGTATAGGCGATACCGCGGAGGTGCTTCGGCACGAACATTTCGCGCGGCATGGTCTCCATGGCCTGCATGACCAGCGGGTCCGTCACCTTGTTGGGGCGGATCTGGCCATCCACCATGTTATGGCGGGCGGTGGTGTAGTCCATGCGGAACCTCTTGCGCTACGGGTCACCGAAGGGATGAAGCGCCGACGCGGTGGCGCCCCTGCCCGGACGGGCGGTTTCTAGGCGGGTTTATACTGCCCGGCGACGCGGATGACAAGGCACCGACACGGCCCGGCATACGGCGCGACACCATCCGGCATGCCGCGATCCACTGTCCCGCGCCTTCCCCGCTCCCGTGCGGCGCCCCCTCCCATGACCGGAAAGCGGCCCGCGCGGGGCGGACCAAAAAATTTTGTGACAGCCCCTTGACCGGCCAAGGGATGCCCGATATAAACCGCGACCTCGGCAGCGGACAGCGGCTTTCAGGGCGGCTTCCGGGGCTGAAGCGACGGTCGATGGCCGGGTGG
>CAZFRK010000256.1:0-4999 GCA_964521375.1 uncultured Rhodobacterales bacterium | reverse complement strand
CCTCGTCGACGACGATCAGGCCGAGGTCGCGGAAGGGCAGGAACAGCGCCGAGCGGGCGCCCACCACCACCGGGGCGCGGCCCTCGGCCACCGCCCGCCAGGTGTCGCGCCGCCGCGCCGGGGACAGTTCGGAATGCCATTCCAGGGGCGGCGCCCCGAAGCGTTCGGCGAAGCGCCCGAACCATTGCGCGGTCAGGGTGATCTCCGGGACCAGCACCAGCACCTGCCGTCCCGCCGTCAGGGCGGCGGCCACGGCCTCGAAATAGACTTCCGTCTTGCCCGACCCGGTGACGCCTTCCAGGAGATTGACCGAGAACCCCTCGTCCAGCGCCGTCACCAAGCGACCGGCGGCGGCTTTCTGTTGGTCGGACAGGGCCGGTCCGGGATGGGCGCCGTCCGGGCGGCGCTCCGGCTCCGTCGGGTCCAGGAGCACGGTCACCAGCACTCCGGCCTCGGCCAGCCCCTTGACCACCCCGGCGCCGACGGCGGCGGCGCGGGCGATCTCGGCGGCGGGCAGCGGCGGTTGCCCCTCCACCGCCTCCAGCACCCGGCGCCGCGCGTCGGTCAGGCGAGGGCCGGAGGCGTCGGAAGCGTTTCCGCTCTCCGTCCGCAGGCGGAAGGTCACGGCGGGGCGCGGCGCCTCCAGGGCCTGGGGCACGGACAGGGCCATCTTCAGAACCGCCCCCGGCGGCGACAAGGTATAGGCGGCGACCCAGTCGACGAACCGTCGCGTCGCCTCCGGCAGGCGCGGCGCGTCCGGCAGCAGGCCCACCAGGGAGCGCACCTTGGCCTCCTCGACGCCGCCCAGTCCCGCCCCCCAGACCACGCCGACCTGACGCCGTCGCCCCAGCGGCGCCTCGACGACGTCTCCTGGCCGTACGACGGTCTCCTCGGGCACCTTATAATCGTAGGCCCCGGCCAGCGGCAGCGGCAGCAGCACGGCGACCCGCGCGCCCGGTCCGAAGACCGGCGCGGCGGCGGCGTCGACGGCGGCGTCGACACGGGAAGGGCTGGGATCGGCGGATGGCATGGACTACACTCTAAACGGCGCCGCCGCGCGGCGCATCTCCCTTCGACGCACCCTCCAGACCGGCTGCATCAAACCCATGAAATTCTTCATCGACACCGCCGACATCGACGAAATCACCGCCCTGGCCGAAACCGGCCTCGTGGACGGCGTGACCACCAACCCGTCGCTCGCCGCCAAGACCGGGCGCAAGTTCACCGACCTGGTGGGCGAGATCTGCAAGGCCGTCTCCGGGCCGGTCAGCGCCGAGGTCACGGCGCTGGACTACGAGACCATGATGAAGGAAGCGGCGGTTCTCCGGAACATCGCCCCCAACGTCGCCATCAAGGTGCCGCTGACCACCGACGGCCTGCGCGCCTGCAAGACCATCACCACCGACGGCGGCATGGTCAACGTGACGCTCTGCTTCTCGCCCGCCCAGGCCCTGCTGGCGGCCAAGGCGGGGGCCACCTTCGTCAGCCCCTTCGTCGGGCGCCTGGACGACATCGGCCAGGACGGCATGGACCTGATCGCCCAGATCGTCGAGATCTACGGCAACTATCCGGACCTGACCACCGAGGTCCTGGTGGCCTCCATCCGTCATCCGGTGCATGTGGTCGACGCCGCCCGCATGGGCGCCGACGTCGCCACCCTGCCGCCCAAGGTGCTGCGTCAGATGGTCCACCATCCGCTGACCGACAAGGGCCTTCAGGGCTTCATGGACGACTGGGCCAAGACCGGCCAGTCCATCCTCTAGGCGGCGGAAGAAGGAGAGTTACGGTGGCGAAGACCCCTCCGTCGGACGCCCAGGCCGCGCCCCCGCCCACCGCGGCCGAGGTCGAGGCGTTCCTGCGCGCCCATCCCGGATTCCTAGCCGACCACCCGCACCTGTTGGCCGACCAGCTTCCGGAGCGATCACTGGGCGACAACGTCGTCGACCTGCAAAGCCATGCCCTGCGCCGCCTGCGCGCCGAAATGGACGACCTGCGCGGCGGCGCCGAGGAACTGATCGTCAACGCGCGCAACAACCTGAGCATCCAGAACAGCACGCTCGACGCGGCGCTGGCCCTGCTCGGCGCCGACAGCTTCGACGAACTGGTGCGCGTCGCCTCCGACGAACTGCCGCTGATCCTGCGGGTCGATCTGGTGACGCTCTGCTTCGAGCCGGGCCTGCCCAAGGGCGCGGCCATCTACGTGCAGGAAATGCCGACCGGAACCATCGACCGGCTGATCGGCGCCAACACCACCCTTCGCCTGCGTCCGCGCGTCCACGGCGACGATCTGCTCTACGGCGCCGGAGCCGGTCTGGTGCGCTCCGACGCCCTGGTCCGCCTGCCGCTGCCCGAGCGCCTGCCGCCGGGCATGCTGGCCATCGGCAGCCGGGCGACGGACATGTTCCATCCCGGCATGGGCACGGACCTGTTGCAGTTCCTGACCGCCGTGGCGGCGCATTGCGTGGCGCGATGGGTGAAGCCGTAATCCATCTGCAGGCCGCCCCCGGCCTCGCCCAGGCGCTTCAGGCATGGCGCGACTGGCTGCGGGCCGAACGCCGCGCCTCGCCACATACGCGGGCCGCCTACGAACGGGACCTGGCCGCCTTCCTGGCCTTCCTGGTCGATCACCTGGGCGGCCCCGCCGACCTGGACGACCTCAAGGCGCTGACGGCGGCGGACTTCCGCGCCTATCTGGCGGCCCGCACCAACGAGGGCCTGTCGCGCGCCTCGCTGGCCCGCGCCATGTCCAGCCTGCGCGGCTTCTTCAAATGGCTGGAGCGCACCGGGCGCCTGTCCAATCCCGCCATCACCACCGTCCGCACGCCGCGCCCGCCGCGCAACGTGCCCCGCCCCCTGGCCGAGGACGAGGCCCTTGAGGCTCTGTCCACGGTCGCCGAATTGCAGGACGAGCCGTGGTTGGCGGCGCGGGACCTGGCCCTTTTCACCCTGCTGTACGGCTGTGGCCTGCGCCTGGGCGAAGCCCTGGCCCTGACCATCGGCCAGGCGCCCAAGGGCGACACGATGGTCGTCACCGGCAAGGGTAACAAGCAACGGCTGGTGCCGGTCCTGCCGCTGGTCCGTCAGGCCGTCGACGCCTATTTGGCCCAGCGCCCCTACTCCAAGGACGCCGACCAGCCGCTGTTCGTGGGCGCGCGCGGCAAGTCGCTCAATCCCGGCGTCGTGCAGCGCCAGATGCGACGCCTGCGGGCCTTGCTGGGGTTGGGCGAGAAGGCCACCCCGCACGCCCTGCGCCACAGCTTCGCCACCCACCTTCTGGCCCAGGGCGGCGACCTGAGGACCATCCAGGAACTCCTCGGCCATTCGTCGCTGACCACCACCCAACGCTACACCGAGGTGGACGCCACCCGCCTGACCGCCGTCCATGGTCGCGCCCATCCGCGCGCCCGCGGCTCGAATCGGTCCTGAGCGCCCCGCAACCTCCCGCCGCGCCTCCGCGTTGACTCATCAAAGGCACCACGGAGGAGCAGCCGATGACTCGATCCCTGATTCGCATCCGCGCCCTGACCCTGGCCGTGATGCTGGGCACCGCGGGGGCCGCTCTGGCCGCCTGCAATACCATGGAAGGCTTCGGCCAGGACGTCGAGGCGGCGGGCGACACCATCGAGACCGAAGCCCGCGAGGCCAACGACTGACCTCCTCCTTCGCCCCTCCCCCCTTCTCAGGACCGAAAGAGGTGATCCCATGGCGCCATCGCTGAAGGAACGCTTCGATGATCTGGATCGGCGCATCACCGAACTGGAGCGCCGCCACCAAACGGCCACGCCGGAGGAGCACGACATCGCCGAGCTGGTCAGCGACCTGCTCGGTCGGCGCGAACGTCTGCGCGGCTATCTGGATCCGCGTCGCGGCACGGCGGCGACCGGCGCCGACGTCAAGACCGACGCCCAGGGGTCCGCCCCGATGACTCATGACACGGAGGCCGAGACCGAATTGGCGGCCATGGAACGGGACCTCGAAACGGCCCGGGCGAAGGGCCGCTGAGGGGACCGGTCGATTCAGTCCGGTTGGTCTATTCGGTCGGCTCGGCGCAGCGGCACGGCGTGCCGGAGACGCCGGGATCGGTCAGGTCGATGACCCGCGCCAAGGGTCCCGGAACCTTCGACCGCGCCCGCGTCATGCCGCGCGACAGAGCCGGCATCCGGCGCCGCAAGGCCCTGACGATGTCGCGCATGACCACCGATTCCGCGACCAGCAGCGTCAGACCGGCCAGCATCAGGATCAGGCCGACGGGGATCGGCGTCGGGGCGACGACGGCGCCGACGACGAGCAGAAGGATACCGGCGGCCAACCGGCTCGGACGACGCAGCCTGCGCATGACGGGAACGGCCTGTCAGAAGGGCGGGACCCCTCGTCGTGTCACGTCGGTCGCCCCTTGTCCAGAGACAGGTTTCTTGCACCGCGCAGAATGGCCGGAACGCCCAGCAGGCCGACCACGCCCGCCGAGGCGAACCCCAACAGCCAGCCGCCCCCCGGCGGCGCGGCGTCCAGCACCATGCCCATGACCAGCGGCCCCAGGAACCCGGCGACGAAGCCGGCCAGGGAATGGACCGCCAAGGTGACGCCGCGTCGTCCGGGGGCGGCGGTTTCCACCGCGCCGGTGGTCAGGGCCGCCGAATCGAGTTGGATCAAACCGGCGTAGAAGAGGGTCGCCATCGCCACGACGCCGTAGGCCAGGCCGTCCAGCGCCCCGATCCCCAGACCGGCGACGCCCGACAGGCCCATGTAGACCGCCACGGTGCGCGCCCGGCCCAGCCGGGTGGCCAGGGCGGCGCCGCCGATGGAGGCGCTCATGGCCACCAGGGCGCCAAAGGTCGCCACGGTGGCCGGTTCGGGCCAGCCGCCGGTGCCCCCGGCGGTCAGGGCGACGGCGGCCAGGAAGGCGACCACCCAGGAGCGGAAGGCGAAGAGTTCCCACATATGGGCGGCGTAACCCAGGATGTAGCCCATGGCGGGGCCGTTGCGCAGCACCGGACGAAAA
>CAZFRK010000255.1:0-5051 GCA_964521375.1 uncultured Rhodobacterales bacterium | reverse complement strand
GATGGCGCATGTGCAATTCGCGTTTCGGATAGCCGGACCGCTCCATGAAGGCGTCTTCTCCGGCGAAGTGTTCGCCGGTGTAGGACTTGAGGTGGCGGTAGCATTCGTCGAGGACCGAGTCCGCGCGATTCTCCTTGATCGCCCGATACAACTCGTTGGTCATGTCCATGAGCTTGCGGTGCTCGGCGTCGATATTCGGGTCGCCCAGCAGGTGGTCGTCGGTGAAGGTGACCAGTTCCGCCGGGTCCTCGTCGTCGGACGTCTGGACCGAGGTGAGGAACTCCCGAACCTCATGCTTCAAGGCCTCCGCCTGGGTGGAAATCTTGTGCTGCGCCTCGGACAGGTCCTTGGCGATGCGGCCGGCGTCCTCGGCGGTGGAGCGCAGGTCGCCCATGACCGACACCACTTCGGCGGTCGCCCCGGCGGTGTGTTCGGCGCCGCGGGCGATCTCGTTGGTCGCCGCGCCCTGCTCTTCCACGGCGGCGGCGATGCTGGACGATATCTCGTCCATTTCGCGGATGATGCCCGTCACCTTGCGGATGGAGGAGACGGCGGTCGAGGTCGCCGACTGGATGGAGCCGATCTGGCTGGAGACCTCCTCGGTGGCGCGCGCCGTCTGGGTGGCCAGCGCCTTGACCTCGTTGGCGACGACGGCGAATCCCTTGCCCGCGTCTCCGGCCCGCGCCGCCTCGATGGTGGCGTTCAGCGCCAGCAGGTTGGTCTGGCTGGCGATGTCGTTGATCATGCCCACGACTTCGCTGATGCGGGCCACGCTGGCGTCGAGCTGTTCGATCTCGCGGGTGCTGGTCTCGGCCTCCTGCACCGCCTGGGAGGCGACCGAGGTGGCCTGCGAGACCCGGCCCGAGATTTCCTGGATGGAGGCGCTCAATTCCTCGGCGCTGGAGGCGACCGTATTGACGTCGTTGGAGGCCATGGAGGCGGTGTCACTGGCCTGGGACGACTTGGTCAGCGTGGCGTCCGCGCCCTCGGTCATGCGTTCGGCGGTCTCGCGCAGCAGGGTGTCGGCGTTGCTCAGGCCGTCGAGCACCGAAATGATCGTGCTTTCGAAGGACTGCACCAACTGGCGCATGCGCTTCTGCTCGGCTTCCTTGCGGGCCTGTTCGGTCTTCTGCTGCTCGGTCAGGTCGCGGGCCTGGATCAGGCCATTGCGGAAGATCGCGACGGCCTCGGCCATGGAACCGACCTCGTCGCCACGTCCGCGACCGGGGACCTGGGCATTGCTCAGGTCGCCCTCGCTCAGGCGATGCATGAAATCGCTCATGCCGGTGATCGGACGGGCGATCATGCGGGCCAGGGCCAGCGCCATGGTCACCGCCAGGACGAGGATGAGCACGGACGAGACGAAGGTCGCCGTCTCGACCATCGCGTTGGCGTCGGCCTGTTGTTCCTGGGCTGACTCAAGGGCGGAATTGGCCCAGGCGTGAAGGTCGTTGAAGGCGGCGTCGCGGTTGGATCCCAGGGTTTCCCGCAATTGGGTCAGTTCCATGGCCCGCGCCTCGGGAACGGTATCCGCGCGCCGCATGAGCTGGATTTGCCGCTCGTAGAGCTGTTCATGCAGGGCCTGCTCGCTCGACAGCACCTTGTCCAGAAGCCCGGACGGCAGCGTGTCGGGGGCTAGCCGACCCAAGGATGTCGTGATGCTTTCATAGCGCGGCTCTAGGGCGTGATAGGACTCCAGGTTCCGCCGTTCGCCGGTGACCATGAATTCCAGCAGGAATTGCCGCTGGTTGGACGACACCTGTTCGAATTCGTCGACCGTGACGTCGAAGCGACCGATGACGTCGCGGGTGTGTTCGGCGTCGGTCAGCGACAGGAAGGCGACGACGTTGACGGTTCCCGACACGATGATGACGACGCACAGCAGCGCGAAGGCAAGGCCGATCTTCAGCGAGACGCGAAGGTTGTTCAACATGGTGATCATTGGATTGTTCCCTCGTCTCTCCGCCTCAGGATCCGGCGCCGGCGCGGCGCCGTAGTTCCTGGATGTTGAGGTCGACGGTCGCCGAACCGATCGGTTGGCCGTCGTGGACCACCGTCATGCTGACCTGCACGATCCAGGCCTTGATGCCGTCGTCGTATTCCGGTTCGTCGATGAAGACGGCGTCCGGCCCGACCGCGAAGGTCTTCCGGAACTTCGCTTCGTCGCCCTGCCAATAGTCCGAGGTCGGCACCGACTGGCCGACGTTCAGCCCGTGGAAGTCCATGACGAACAGGGCGTTGTACAGGCCGCCGGAGCGCGCCTGTACCTGGGTCAGAAGGGCGGAGGCCGGGCTGATGAGCGTCGCGGCGATCAGCGGCTGGTCGTCGGCCTTGGTCTCGGCGCGCCACTGCTCGTCCAGCGCCGTGATCTGAGCCTCGGTCATATCCTTGCGGCGGGAATTTTGGGCTTCGATCGACATGGTGATGACGCGGGCGTCGAAGATGTCGCGCAGCTCCGGGATATGCTGGCGGATCAAGTACTCGGGCACCGGAGGCGGCTCCGCGGCGCGCGTCGGGGTGGCGCCGATGGCGGCAAGGGTGGTCAGGGCGACGACCGTGCGGATGATCTTCGAGGACATGGAGCGTCCCTCTCGCGAATTGGAGTCATAATAAGTAGGCGAACATCTTTATTTCATATAACCAAAGATGGCGCCCTTTGTATCTCCTCCATAGGGACTATGCCGGACATAATTCCTGAACGAACAGTGTTCCGATATTAACGCGCCCGTGGATATCGACCCGTGACGCTCGTCACTGCGTTTTGTCTCCAATGCTTGGAGAGTGTGAGGATATGAAACTCATACCTTGGCCGGAGGCCACGATCATGAAAGGCGTCTGCTTCTTCGGGGACGGGCTGGTTCTGGGGGTCGGTGACGGGTTGCCGTTGGGCGGCGCGCCGGGATGGCCCGGACGCCTATTGGCCGCGGAACGGCTGGTCGGGCGCCCTCTGCTGGGATTCAACCTCGGCGTTCCGGGCGATACGTCCGACCGTCTCCTGGCCCGGTGGCGGACCGAGGCCGACCGGCGGACCGAGGCCTGCGACCACGACATGGGTCTGGTCTTCTGTTTCGGTCGCGACGACATGGCCGAAGTGCCCGGAGAAGGCATCCGGGTACCGCTGATGGACTCGGTGACGGCGGTCGAACGCCTGATGGCCGACGCGCGCACCGCCTGGCCGGTCCTATGGGTCGGGCCGCCGCCGCTGCGCCCGCGCGCCGGACCCGTGATGGTCGGCGGACGGTGGGTGAAATATTCGAACATACGGGTCCGCATGCTCAACGACGCCTACCGCGAGGTCGCCGAACGCCTGTTCATCCCCTATCTGGACCTCTTTTCCCTGCTGGAGGAGGATCCGGCCTGGGAGCGCGACCTGTTGGCGGGCAACGGCGTCTATCCGGGCGCCCAGGGCTACGCGCGCCTGGCCGACACGGTCAGTCGCTGGCCGTCCTGGCGGGAATGGATGGACGGTGTCCCGATGACCGCCCCGCCACCGTCCCGACTGGCCGACGGTTTCCACCCCCGACCGCACTGACCGGCGTGCCCGGGCGGTCACCATGATCGGCTTATGACCGCGCCGCGCGCGGCCAGCCGTCGGTCTGACGCAGGGCCTCGGCGGCGACGATGGCCGCCGCCGTCACCACGTTCAGCGATCGCGTGTCCGGCGCCTGGGGAATGACCACCCGGGCGTCGGCGGCGTCGTGCACCACCGGCGGCACGCCCGCGCTCTCCCGTCCCAGAAGCAGGATGTCCCCGCGTTCGAACCGGAACGTCGGCAAGGGCGTGGCGCCGGTGGTGGTCAAGAGGACCCGCCGCCCGGGGGGACCGGCGGCCTGGAAGCGCGTCCAGGAGTCGTGGCGGGTGACGCGGGCCAACGCCCGATAGTCCATGCCCACCCGCCGCAGCCGCTTGTCATCCCAAAGAAAACCGCAAGGTTCGATGACATGCACCGCGAGATCGAGGCAGGCGGCCAAACGCAGTATCCCACCAGCATTCTGCGGTATATCAGGCTGATACAGGGCAAGTTGCATTGCAATATCCCGACTTCCGGTGGGGGAGTTATAAGTAACCACTAATCTTCCGGTCTTTTCAAACATGACAAGATGTTTTATACCCCGCGGGTCGTTCACGCCCTTGGTGCGTCATCCCGATGGGAGTCTGGAGAGGGGCGAACGGGGATTCCGTGCACGGGGGGCCGTCGGAAGAACAGGCCATGTGCGCGGAGGTTATGGTATCAACGGCGCGTTCCCCCAGCGTGCATGGAGAGGGTTTAGAGGATGGCTGACACGGCAAATCCCGCTTCCGGTTCTTCCGATGGCGAAACCCGTCGCGACTTCCTGCTGTATGCGTCCTCGGCCGTCGGTGTCGTTGGCGCCGGTCTGGCTCTTTGGCCGTTCGTCCACAGCATGAACCCCGCGGCGGACGTGCTCGCCCTGGCGTCCACCGAAGTCGATATCTCGACGATCGAAGAGGGCCAGGCCATTACCGTCGTCTGGCGCGGCAAGCCGGTCTTCGTTCGTCACCGCACGACCGAGGAAATCGAGGCCGCCCGGGCCGTCAACGTCGACGACCTGCGCGACCCGCAGGCCGACGAAGAGCGGGTTCAGAAGCCCGAGTGGCTGGTCATGGTCGGTGTCTGCACCCACCTGGGCTGCATTCCGCTGGGCCAGAAGCCCGCCGACCCGAAGGGTGACTACGGCGGCTGGTTCTGCCCCTGCCACGGTTCGCACTACGACACCGCCGGTCGCATCCGGAAGGGTCCGGCTCCGTTGAACCTGCTGGTTCCGGAGTACGCCTTCCTCGATGACCAGACCGTGAAGATCGGCTAGGAGAGGCCCAGGAATGAGCATCTACGAAAACAAGGCTGTGAAGTGGCTGGAGGATCGCCTCCCCATCATTAGCTTGATCGACCATTCCGTCGGGTCCGGATACCCGGCGCCGAAGAACCTGAACTACTGGTGGAACTTCGGGTCCCTGGCCGGTCTGGTGCTGGTGATGATGCTGTTGACCGGCATCTTCCTGGCCATGAACTACACGGCCAACACGGAACTGGC
>CAZFRK010000254.1:0-5077 GCA_964521375.1 uncultured Rhodobacterales bacterium | reverse complement strand
GAACATCTATTCCTCACTCAGCGCAGATCATTTTGGTCATCAAGGGTCCACCCAAAAGGGCCTTCCCCGGTTTCCGCGTCCAGCACGGCGGACGCCTTCCGCCCCGACCTCGTCTCCGGCCCGTCCCTTGCCGCCCCTCGCGGAGGAAACGCACCGGCCATGGATTCGACTATGCCGGGGCAACGGACCCCGGCACAGTGCCCCCGTTTATCGGCCCCATGCTTGAGAAACTCAAGCGGAAAGGGGCGCGGGAGCGGACTTTTCGCGCTTCACCATCAACTTGTTCAGCGCGGTCACATAGGCGCGGGCGGATGCCACCAAGGTATCGGTGTCGGCGCCCTGGCCGATAACGGTCTTTCCGTGCTCGTCCAGGCGCACCGTCACCTCGGCCTGGGCGTCGGTGCCCCCGGTCACGGCATGCACCTGATAGAGCTGCAGGCGGCCTTCATGCGCCACCAAACGCTTGATGGCGTTGAAGGTGGCGTCCACCGGGCCGTCGCCGCTGGCCTTGGCGGCCTGGACGACGCCGTCGATCTCCAGTTCCAGTTCGGCGGTCCGCGGCCCCTTGGACCCGCAGACGACGGCCAGCGACAGGAAGCGGATGCGGTCGTTGTTGCGCAAGACCTCGTCGTCGACCAGCGCCACGATGTCTTCGTCGAAGATGTCCTTCTTCTTGTCGCACAGCGCCTTGAAGCGCCGGAAGGCATCGTTGACGGCGTTGTCGCCCAGCGTATAGCCGAGCTGGCTCAGCTTGTCGCGGAAGGCGTGGCGCCCGGAATGCTTGCCCATGACCAGGGCGTTGCGCACCAGGCCTACGCTCTCCGGGGTCATGATTTCGTAGGTGGCGGCGTTCTTCAGGACGCCGTCCTGGTGAATGCCGCTTTCATGGGCGAAGGCGTTCTTGCCGACGATGGCCTTGTTGGGCTGCACCACGAAGCCGGTGACGGCGGAGACCAGACGCGAGGCGGCGGTGATCTTTTCGGTGCGGATACCCGTCGCATAGGGCAGGACGTCGCCGCGCGTGCGCAGGGCCATGGCGATTTCCTCCAAGGCCGCGTTGCCCGCCCGCTCGCCCAGGCCGTTGATGGTGCATTCCACCTGCCGCGCCCCGGCCTTCACCGCCGCCAGACTGTTGGCGACGGCCAGCCCCAGGTCGTTGTGGCAATGGACGGACAGGATGGCCTTGTCGATGTTGGGCACCCGGTTCATCAGCATGGCGATGAGGGCGGCGTATTCCTCGGGCACCGAATAGCCGACGGTGTCGGGAATGTTGATCGTCCGCGCCCCGGCGGCGATGGCGGTCTCGACGCAGCGGCAAAGGAAATCATGGTCGGTCCGCGAGCCGTCCTCCGCCGACCACTCCACGTCGTCGATGCGCGACCGGGCATGCGTCACGCTGTCATGGATGGCCTCCAGCACCGCCTCCGGCTCCATCTGAAGCTTGTACTTCATGTGCAGGGGAGAGGTGGAAATGAAGGTGTGGATGCGCCCGGCGGCGGCGACCGAAACCGCTTCGGCGCAGCGGTCGATGTCGGGCTTCACGGCGCGCGCCAGACCGGCGATCCGGCTGCCGGTGACCGCTTCGGCCACCGCCTTGACGGCGGCGAAGTCACCCTCAGAGGCGATGGGGAACCCGGCCTCGATCACATCGACGCCCAGCTCTTCCAGGGCCAGGGCGATGCGGACCTTTTCGTCCAGGTTCATGGAGGCGCCGGGAGACTGCTCCCCGTCCCGCAGGGTGGTGTCGAAAACAATCACCCGATCCGCCGCGACGGCGGCGGTGTCGATGGCGGTGTGCGGGGGCGTGTCGCTCATGCGTTTCTCGTGCGGAATGATCGTCTTTGGTTAGTGGGCGATCCGCGCCGACTCCACCATATCAAGTGGGTTTCGCGCGGCGATGTCAAGGCGGGTCTATCGTGCCGAGGGGCCGGAACCGCCGATTCGCTCCTCCACCATAGGCGCCGAAGCCAAAGGATGGGTTAAGCCGCCACCATTGACGGCCTAACAGCCGCCGAAGAACGGCGCAAGGACGCCCCAAGGACGACCCGGCGCCCGCGAGCATGACTCTTCGGCCTCCGTCGCCTACCATGGCGGGAGAACACCGCGCCCCGCCTCCAACACGCCCCTGACCGGCTCCATCGACCGAAGACCGTCCATGTCCCTGCCCGTCATCGCGACCTTTCGCGAAAGCCTGCGCGGCCTGCGCGCCCACGCGCCGTTCCTGGCCGAACTGGCGGCCCCCTCCTTCGTGGTGTCCGTCCTTTACCAGGGCTTGACCGCGCTGGAGCGAGAGACCGGAGGGGAAACGGCCTTCTTGTTCAGGGTTCTGCTGATATCCCTGACGCTTTGGCTGACGGCGGCCCTGACGGTCAATGTCTGTCGTCTGGTCCTGAAGGGCCGCGCCGCCGTCGGCCCGCCCCTGGCGGCGGCGGTGCGCCTGTCCCGCGCCGAGGTCACCCTGGTCGTCACGTCGCTGCTGGTGGGCCTCGCCTGCGCGGCGGGCGCCCTGATCGGTTTCCTGCCGCTGTTTCTCATCGTCTTCCTGATCGGCAAGCCGCCGCAGGCCATCGGCCTCGTTTTCGTGGTGCTTTCGATGATTGGCGTGGCATGGGTCGCCCTCCGCCTGTCCCTCGTCGGACCCGCCATCGCCGAGGGTCGGGGTCTCGGCGCCCTCCGGGCGAGTTGGCGCCTGACGCGCGGGGCCGCCCTGCGCGTCGCGGGCTTGATGGCCTTGACCGGCGGAGCGACGGCCCTCGCCTCCCTGGCCCTGGGCTTGGCCGCCGCGCTCGTCTTCGCGGCTGTCGGCATCGTGGCGGCGTTGCTCCTCGACGGTCCCGGGACCATCGTCGGCCTTGTGATCGGCGGAGGCGTCATCCTGAGCGTCGGCGTCGCGCAAACGGCCGGGCTGGTCCTGTCCCTGGCGACCCTGAGCTTGGCCTACTTCTGGCTTCGCCAAGGGGCCCGGACGGCGCCCCCGGAGGGCACCGACCAAACGGAACGGGGCACCGACCAAACGGCACTGGGCACCGACCAACCGACCGAGGCCGCCCCGCCCCCTCCGCCGCGCCCCATCGGCGGCGCCGGGGGCATTCCCCGCCATGCCCGGGACAAAGACCCGCCGCCCGAGGCGTGACCTTCAACGTCGCCAAGCGTATATCTGTCGCGACCAAGGCGATCCGAAGGGTGGAGACGACGCATGGCCGGGGACTGGCGGAGCGACGACGGCGGCATGAGGGGACGGGTGCTGTCCATGCTCGGCATGGTTCTGCGCCGGACCATGGGGGCCGCCGGTCTGGCCTTCATCCTGGGGGCGGCGGTGGATCTGGCCCTGGCGCCGCTGATCGTCGAGCGCCTGCCGTCCCTGACCGCCCGCTGGGTGCCGACCGGCCTCGCCTGGCTCTATCTGGTGCCGGTGCTGCTGGGCCATGGGTTGGAGGCGACCCTGAAGCCCTCCATGCGCACCCACGGCGCCCTGGCCCTGCTCACCCAGCCGCCGAACTGCGCCGGACGCCTGGCCTGGACCGGGCCGGTGGCGCTGTCCGTCCTGGCCCTGCCGGTGGCGGCGATCTGGGTGCATTGGGGCTTCGCCCTGGCGTGGGGGCTGGTGCTGGCGATGACCATCCGCCATGGGCTTCTGCCCGCCGCCCAGGCCGCCGCCCTGCCCAATCCGGTGACAGCCGCCCGCGCGGCGGGGCTGCGCCCCCTGCCCGGCCTGATGATGTGGGGCGCCGCCGTCCTGGGCGTCGGCTTCATCCTGACCAACATCGTCCTCGGCGTGGTCATGCTGCCGCTGGCCAAACAGGGCGACCCCGCTTTCGCGCCCGGAAGCGGCCTTCTGCCCGTCCTGCAGGTCAACCTGATGCTGGCCATCGGCACGCCGGGTCTGGCCGCCGTCATCGCCGCCGCCTGGCAGGGCCACCGCCAAAGGGCATGGCAAGCGCGGCACTGAGCGGCGCCTTCCGCCCGACGCGGCGTCAGAACAGGACGGCGGCGATCACCGCGAAGACCAGCAGCAGGGCGAAGGAAACGTTCAGGGCACGGGCGGCGCGCGGCGACCGGAACAGACGGCTCAGACCGCGTCCGGCGACCAGCCAGCCGCCGTCGACCACCGTGACCACGCCCATGAGGATGGCGATCTTCAGACCGGCGTCCCAGATCACCGCGTCGGGGATCAAGGTGAAGCGGGACAACAGGGCCGCCACGGCGGCATAGCCCTTGGGATTGACCAGCGCCAGCCCCAGACCGGCCAGGAACCGGGGCCGCGCCCGCGCCTCCGGCGTCGCCCCCAACGGCGGCGCCGCGGCGATCTTCCAGGCCAGGTAGAGCATATAGGCCGCCGCCAGGGCGGTCAGCACGGGCAAAGCGCCGGGCACCGCCAGGATCATGCCGATGACCCCGGAGGCCACCAGCAGCAGCACCACCAGGAAGCCACAGACCAGCCCGGCGGTATAGCGGAAACCGGCCCGCACGCCGTAAGCGGCGCCGGTCCCAGCGATGCTCATGGTCGCCGGACCGGGTGAGGCGATCAAGGCGATGGCCGCCACCAGAAAGGCCGTCAGGTCCGCCATGCCTCCTCCCCCGCGCGTGGTCCTCCCAGACCCATGGGATAGCACACCGAGGCGGGCGCGGTCCCCTACATCTCGTCGTCCGGGGCCGCGTCCGGAGACGCATCCGCCGGATCGCTCAGCCGCGACACCTGGGTCGCTTCCAGGCGGAAGCGGTCGCGGACGGCCGGTTCGGCCCACAGACGATCCAGCAGGATCCGATGGACGGGGCTCAGGGACAGACGCTCGACCCGCTCCTCGTCCCCCATGGCCCGCGCGGCCAGCGCCCGCTCCAGGGCGCGGTCGATGGGCGACGGCAGGACGGCCTTGGTCGCCGCCTTGATCTTCGGACCGGCTAGCCGGGTCACGGCGTCACCCAACTTGTCGGCGAACATCGCCTGGGCCTCGGCGGCGCGCAGCCAGGCTAAGCCCTCCGCCCGGCTTCGGGGGCCACCGACGCCGGTCAGCAACTGACCGCCGTAAAGCATCTGGGCCGACCGGATACCGGCCTCGGCGGCGACGCGGGCATGGGC
>CAZFRK010000253.1:0-5110 GCA_964521375.1 uncultured Rhodobacterales bacterium | reverse complement strand
CCATGCCGCGCCGAGGGGGGGTCCCGCCTATGACGACGGGCGCCTCCTGGCCGAGGCGGCGCTGTTGCCCGACTGGTTCCTGCCGCATGTCGGCGGCGCCGTTTCCCCGGCGGCGCGGGCGGCCTGGGACGCCGCCTGGAGCGCCGTCCTGCCCCAGGCGCGGAAGGTTCCGCAAGTCCTGGTCCTGCGCGACTACCACGTGGATAACCTGTTGCTGCTGCGCGACCGCGGCGGCGTGGCGGCCTGCGGTCTCCTGGACTTCCAGGACGCGGTGGTCGGACCGGCGACCTACGACCTCATGAGCCTGCTCGAGGACGCCCGCCGCGACATCGCCCCGGCCCTGGTCGAGAGCATGACGGCGCGCTACCTGGACGCCTGTCCCGAGCTGGACGCCGGGACCTTCGCGGCGTCCTGGGCAGTGCTGGCGGCGCAGCGCCACGCCAAGGTGATCGGCATCTTCACCCGCCTCTACAAGCGGGACGGCAAGCCGGATTATCTGCGCCACCTTCCCCGCGTCTGGCGTCTGTTGGAACGCGCCCTGGCGCATCCCGCCTGCGCGCCCGTGCGCGGATGGCTCGACGACCATGTTCCCCACGAGGTGCGACGGAGGGTGCCGCGATGACCCAATCCCCCACGGGGACCAAGCCGACCATGGGCATGGTCCTGGCCGCCGGGCTGGGGACGCGCATGCGACCGATCACCCACCACACGCCGAAGCCGCTCATCAAGGTCGGCGGCGTGACCATGCTCGACCGCGTATTGGACCATATGCGCGCGGTCGGGGTGGCGGAGTGCGTGGTCAACGTCCACCATTTGGCCGCCAATATCCGCGCCCATCTGGCTCATCGCGCGGGCGGGCCGCGGACCCTGATCTCCGACGAGACCCAGAAGCTTCTGGAAACCGGCGGCGGCGTGCGCGAAGCCCTGCCGATGCTCGGCTCGGCTCCCTTCTTCGTCGCCAACGCCGACATCATCTGGACCGACGGTCCGGCGGCCCCGGCCCTGGACCGCCTGGCCGCGGCCTGGGATCCCAAGCGCATGGACGCCTTGCTGCTGTTGGCGCCGGTGGAGTCGGCGCACGGCTACGACGGCCAGGGCGATTTCTTTCTGGGCGACGGCGGGCGGATCACCGGACGGCGGGGCGAGGCGGACAGCGCGCCCTATCTCTACGCCGGGGTGCAGATTCTCAAGCCCGACGTGTTCCGGGGCGCGCCGGGCGGCGCCTGGTCCATGAACCTGGTCTTCAGCCGTCTTCTGAAGATGGGCCGTCTCTATGGACTGGTCCACGACGGCGGGTGGTATCATGTGGGAACGCCCAAGGACATCAAGCCGACGGAGGCTCTGTTGGCGGAGTCCGTCCAATTGGACCAGGGCGCCTGAGAAGGGACCGATCATGGCCTATGTCATTCCCGAACCCGACCGTCCGGTCCTGCCCGTGCAGGGCACCGCCGACACCTTCCCCATCCGCCGGATCTATTGCGTCGGGCGCAACTACGCCGCCCACGCCCGCGAAATGGGCGCCGACGACCGCGAACCGCCGTTCTTCTTCGCCAAGCCCGCCGACGCGGTGGTGGCGGGCGGCGGCGACGTGCCTTATCCCCCGGTCACGCGGTCGCTGCATCACGAGGTGGAACTCGTCGTCGCCATCGGTCGGGAAGGAACGGCGGTGACACCGGAAGAGGCCGCCGAGATGGTGTTCGGCTTCACCGTCGGGGTCGATCTGACCCGGCGCGACCTTCAGGTCGAGGCCAAGGCGGCGGGCAAGCCCTGGGACATGGCCAAGGGCTTCGACGCCTCCGCTCCCATGGCGGCCATCCTGCCGCTGAGCTTTTATCCCATCCCCGACTCGGGCGCCATCTACCTGGAGGTCGACGACGCGACCCGCCAGGAAGGCGACCTGAAGGACATGATCTGGTCGGTGCCCGAGATCATCGCCGCCCTGTCGCGGCTGGTGACGCTGAAGCCCGGCGACCTGATCATGACCGGAACGCCCGAAGGCGTCGGTCCCGTGGAGCGCGGCCAGACCGTGCGGGCCAAGGTCGCGGGTCTTCCGTTGCTGACCTTCACGCTGCGCTAGAGCGGGCTTCGCCCCCGTACGGTCGCGAAATCCGCTCTATCTTTTTATTTTTACTGCGAATACGTCGTCGCGGACGAGTCCGTCCGCTCGGGATTCGCGTTAGGATGGCCCGTGTCTCTGACCCTGTGTACCTGGAACGTCAATTCCGTCCGCTTGCGCCTGCCCCAGGTCGAGCGCCTGCTGGAGGAGCGGGCGCCCGATGTCCTGTGCCTTCAGGAAACCAAGTGCCAGGACCACCTGTTCCCGACCGACGCCCTGGCGGCGCTGGGCTACCGTCACCAGGCCGTCCACGGCATGAAGAGCTACAACGGCGTCGCCATCCTGTCGCGGCGCCCCTTGCGGGACGTGTCCACGCCAAGCTGGGGCGGGCGCGACGATTGTCGCCATGTGGTCGCCACGGTTGACGATCCGGACCTGGGACCGGTGGAAATCCACGACCTCTATGTTCCGGCGGGCGGCGACCTCCCCGACGCCGAGGCCAACCCCAAGTTCGCCCACAAGCTGCGGTTCCTGACCGAGCTGACGGAGTGGTTCCTGGGGACGCGCGGCAGGCGTGACCCCGCTGTCCTGGTCGGCGACCTGAACGTCGCGCCGCTGCCGACGGACGTCTACGATCACAAGCGGCTGTCGCGCGTCATCACCCATACGCCGACCGAGGTCGCGCACCTGGACCGCCTGCGGACGTCGCTGGACTGGGTGGACGTGGGGCGCCGATTCGTGCCCGCCGACCAGCCCCTCTATACGTGGTGGAGCTACCGCCAGCGCGGCGCCGACTGGCGGACCGCCAACCGGGGGCGACGCCTGGATCATGTCTGGACCACGCCGGTCCTGGCCGACCGCCTGACCGCCTTCGATGTCTTCGACGCCGCCCGCGACTGGTCGCCGCCCAGCGACCATGCCCCGGTGTTCACGACCCTGGGCTGAGGCGCGGCGGACGCCAACAAAAAACCGCCCCGACTGGGGCGGCTCTTCTCATGGTCGTTCTCGGACTTTACTAGTCAGAACGCCTTAGGGATCCCGGCCTGCCTTAAAATTGCGTTGGCGGTGTGGCGTGACTTGATCTTGCTGTCGACAGGGAAATGCCGATCTGTGATCGGGCTTCTCCAGATGTCGTGATCTCCCTTTCCGTGCCGGACGAACGTGCAGCCATGCTGGCTAAGCAAATCCCTAACGTCCGGCGCGAAATCGCCCATCTCAGGCACACAAATCAATGTTTTCACGACGCTTGGCGATCAGGCTCATTGGCACCTGCTTGCAGTCGTTCAGCATGCCGTTGAGTTCCATCAGCTCGGGAATCATGGTCCGCAGCTTCTTGTCAAGAGCTTCGACGGTGTCAGCCTCGGTGACTAGACCCGGCACGTCCTCACTCGTTGCCACCCAGACTTTGGTCTCTTCGTCCCATTCCGCGTGGACGTAGACGCTACGCTGGCGCATAAGGTCCTCCTTTGGGCGCGGCGTCGCCGCGAATAGTGCGTTTTCGCACTCTTGTCCGTTTCCTCGTTTCTCCGATTATCCGCGCACACATGCGCTCGAAGCAAGCGCCGTTATACGCGTGGATGGTTTCAGGAGAGTCAACACCCCAGCATCTAGATGGGCCTTTTGATTTCCCTAGCGTCCTGCGCCCGCATTATTAAATCCGCGAAAGTTTGCGCACTTTGGGATTTGGCGATGAGGCAAGCAGGCAGGGGCAGGCAATTCAAGCGCCGTTGCTCCACCTCCAGCGGCATCTGGGCCGGGTAGGGCACCCTGTACCCAGCCTTGACGTTCGGCCGTCTCCGGAGAGAGCCAATCTTTCGCTTCCTGGCTGCGTTGCGCTTTCGGATGTCGGGACGCGCACAAACCACCGAAAAAAGGGGCTCCCCGAATCGGGGAGCCCTAGGAACGTCTTAGGGATTTGAAAGAATGAAGCGCTCTCATCCTTCGCTTCACCCCTCAATATAAGCGCGCCGTGTGCGATGCGAAAGAGGAGGTTGGGGCATGTCCGCCATGTCTCCGGCGCGCCCGTTCGGTGTCCTCTATCGCGCCGCCACCTCGGGGGAGGACCCCAGGGCGTGCACGGCGCCCCAGAAATCAACGCGGCAGGCCTCCCCTTCGTTTCCCAGGACCGGACCCGTCGCGGCGGCTTCTTCCCAGCAAGAGAAGGAGTCGCGGGCCACCTCGGCGAGGCCGGTGTCGTCGTCCCAGCCGGGCAGGATGCCCAGGACCATGCGGGCGTCGGCCAGTTCCCCACCGGAGTCGAGTCCGTCCAGGACCTGGGCCGTCGGCGCCGTATGGACCGGCGGCAGGGTCACTTCGCGCGGCGTTTCGGCGCAGGCCGCCAGCGTCGGCAGGGCGACCGCGCAGGCCGCGAGTATCGATCGACGCATGATGTTTCTCCCGTGGTGCGCCAGTCTGTCCACGCTACCCGTCGATTGCGGCGTGGGAATGGCGGAAACGGGAAGACACCGTGGCCCTTTGATGGTGAACGGCGTCAGCCGTCCAGGGCCTGATGGAGGTCGGCGATCAGGTCTTCGGGGGCTTCCAGGCCGACCGACAGGCGGATGGAGCCTTCGCCGATGCCCTGGGCGGACTTGTCATCGGGGCTGACCTTCTGGTGGGTGGTGGTCCAGGGATGGCAGGCCAGGGACTTGGCGTCGCCCAGGTTGTTGGAGATGCGGATCAGCTTCAGGCGGTTGAGCAGGCCGAAGGCGGCGGCCTTGTCGGCCAGGTCGAAGGCGACGATGCCGCCGTAGCCGTCCATCTGCCGCTTCGCCAGGGCATGCTGCGGATGGCTTTCCAGGCCGGGGTAGAGGACGCGCACGGTCTCCGTCCGCGCTTCCAGGGCCTCGGCCACGGCCTGGGCGGTGCGGCAGTGCTTGTCCATGCGCAGCGGCAGGGTCTCCAGGCCCTTCAACATGACCCAGGCATTGAAGGGGGAGAGGTTGGGGCCGGTGTTGCGCAGGAAGGGATGGATGACGTCGCCGACCAGCTTTTCCGATCCCAGGACGGCGCCGCCCAGGCAGCGGCCCTGGCCGTCGATGTACTTGGTGGCCG
>CAZFRK010000252.1:0-5136 GCA_964521375.1 uncultured Rhodobacterales bacterium | reverse complement strand
GCTCGTCAGGCTCATAACCTGAAGGTCAGAGGTTCAAATCCTCTCCCCGCAACCAAACCAAAAACGCCGCCAGGGCAATGCCTTGGCGGCGTTTTGCTGTTCGGGCCACAGCCCCGCCGGGGCAGGGCGGGTAAGCGCAGGGTAAGCGGGTGCGGGCAAGCCTGGGCAAGCAGCCGCAATGTTGAAGCCGATGACGCTCATCGGGCACGCGGTAGCGGACACGCCAAGAACTTCCGTGTAGGCTGTGTCGCATCCTCAAAGCGCCGTCCCCCAGAAGCCTATGAACCTGTTCGACAGTCTTCCCGAGCGCATCTTTCAGCCCCTCGCCGCGCCGAACCGGCGGTTCTACGCGGCTCTGTTGATGCACCTGCAGGATCAGACCTTCGGGACCATTGGCAGCACCCCGCGCAAGCCCGAGGTGGTGGCCGAGATCGGCGATTTCATTGAGCAGTGGACCCTGAGCGGTCAGGACTGGACCGCCGACCCCGACCAAGTTCCCTCCGGCGCGCGCCTACGGGCGCTGGAGCGGGAAGCGGCGGGGCAGGACATCCGCCGCTACATGGCCTTCAGCTACCTAGAGAAGACCGGCTGGCTGATCGAGATGCGCGACCGTTTCCGGAAGCTGGTCGATCTGAGCCCCGCCGGACGCATGCTGCTTCATGAGATCCAGCGCATCGCCAAGGGCGACACGCGCTCCTACGGGGGCGCCGTCCTCAATGTCCTCGGCAATCTAGAGGCCGCGGCCGACCATCCGGATGAGCGGTCGGAGGGTATCCGCAACGCCTGGACGTTCGCCCGCGACTTTACCCAGCACCTGCGCACGGTCGCGGGAACCATGCGACAGCTGGAAGACGAGATCCTCTCCAAGCCTGACCTGGGCCAACTCTTCCGCGCGTTTTTCGAGGAGCTCGTCACCCGCCACCTGATCGCCGACTACAAGACCCTCTTCACCCGGAACAATCCGTTCCGCTTTCGCCATGCCATCATGGACCGGGCGCGGGCCATGGAGGGCGACGCATTGCTTATGGCCCGCCTGAGCGCTGCCTACGTCAGGGAGGGGCGTGCCCCGAACGCCGCAGCTGCAGAAGATGTGCTGCGCCGCGAGCTTTATGAGGTGCAGCAGGTCTTCGAGGCGACCGAACGCCAGCTCGACGTCATTGCCCAAACCCAGGAGCGGATCGGAAAGCGCATCGCCACCATCGTGCGCTATATGGACCGCGACACGGGCGGAGCCGTGCAACGGATGACGGAGGCAATGGCTCGGCTGGCGGCGGCGGCAGTCGACATGGCGGCGGACGTCCCCATCGACCATCGGCTCCTTTTGGTGGAGCCAGTGCTGGGCGGGCAGGACCTCTATGTGCCCCGGCCGCCGAAGGCGGATATCAAGCGCACCCGGGCCCGGCGGGTTCCCCTGGACCCAGCATTGCAGCGCTACCAGGAGGAAAAGGCGCGGTACGCGGCCCTCGTCCTGGTCTCGCCGCAGAAAATGCGGACCTTCGCCGAGCGTGTCCTCGGCGACAAGCCGGCGCTTCGGGCCAGTGAGGTCGTGATCCTGGACGTAGAGGACTTCGTCGCCTTCCAGCGCCTGCGCGAGATCGCCTTGATGTTCGATGGCTATCTCGCCCGGCAGTACCGGGTGACGCCATTGGACGAGTGGGTGGAGAACGACTGGATGATCTTCCAGGACTTCACTCTTGCACGCACCGGAGACGGCGCGAAGACGGGGAATGCCGACGATGCAGCATGAGCTGAAGGAGGTCCGGGATATCCTGGACAAGCGCGAGACGTGGCGTCCCGGGCCCGGCGTTCCCCAGCCCCCGGACGAGGACGAACTCATCCGCTGCGTCCAGACCCTGATGTCCCGCCAGTGCCTTTATCAGCGCGAGGTGCGGTATGCGCGGAGCTTCCGCATCATCGCCTCTCCGGCCTACCAGGATTTCTTCCGCAAGTACTTCGCCGTGATGGGACTGGAGCTGGTCCACGACCAACGGGCCGGGATGATCGCGCTGAAGGTGCCGGCGGGCGCCAAGCGCATCGACTGGCAGGCGTCGCGGCTGAAAAGGGACGAAACGCTCGTGCTGCTCGCGCTGCGCCTGGCCTATGAGGAAGGCTTCCACGACAAGCGAATGGGCGATGACGGCGAGGTGGACATCTCGACCGACGACCTCCTGGAGAAGCTGGAGGTGGTGGCCGGGGCGACGATCGAAGAGACCCGGCTGACCGAAATCCTGTCCCTGCTGAAGAAGCACGGCGTGCTGTCGCTTGGCGAGCGCGACCCGATCGACCGGGTCCGGCCTCTGACCATCCTACCCGGGATCGAGATCGTCGTCCCTCAGACCTATGCCGAACACATCAAGGATTGGGCTGGTGAGGCCGCCGATGGTGCCGCAGCCTCCGGTGAAGGGGCCGCCGACGCGGCGGAGCGGCAAGGGGACGGAGACGCCTGATGTATGCCTTGACCCGCGTCAGCCTCCAGAACTGGTATCTGGTCGAGGCCCAGGACGTCGAGATTCGCGACGCCACGGCCTTTATCGGCCCGACCGGGGCTGGCAAGTCCTCGCTCCAGGACGCGATCCAGACGGTGATCTGCGGCGGCAATCACCGCCGGGTGAACCTGAACGCCTCGGCGAGCGGCCCCGCCAACCGGCGCAAGCTGATCGACTATTGCCTGGGCTACGTGGTTCCCAAATCGGACGGTGGGGAGCCGGAACGCGACGCCTGCGAGACCGTGCTGGCGCTGACATTCGAGGAAGAGCGGCCGGACGGGGCGGCGCACCTTGTCAGCGTCGGCATCGTCATGACGGCGCGAAAGGACGACCCGCGGGAGCAGATCGTCACGCGCTTCATCGCGCCCGGCTATGCGTTCTCGGTCTGGGCGTTCGACGAGGGCGACGGCTATGTCATGGCCTGGGACAATGCTGTCCGCCGCATCAAGGCGGCCTGCCCGCAGTTCCGGGAGTACCGGACCAGCGCCGAACGCTTCGTCCACGACATGCTGGCAGTGATGCGCCCGCGCGGCCGCCAGCCCGACCCCCGGCACTTCCTCAACGCCTTCTCCAACGCCGTGGCCTTCAAGCCGATCTTCGACCCGACGGAATTCGTCCGCGCCTACATCCTGGAGCCCGATCCCCTGGACGTGGAGCGGGTCCGCCAGTCCATCGGCCACTGGCGCGCCATCAAGGCCGCTGCTGAGGAGGTGCAGGAAAAGTTGGACTCCTTACGCAAGATCCGCGGCCAATATGACATCTGGGCACATCGCGAGATCGACCGCGTGAACCACACCGTCGGCCTAGCCTCGGCAGGGGCCGAGCGGGCGCGGCTGGCCTTCGCGGCGGCATCGCACACGCTACGGGCCGCTCAGGTGGAGCTGAACCGCCATACCATTACCCGCGATAGCCAGGAAAAGAACCTGGAGGAGGCGGAGGAGGTCCTACGCAAACGGGAGCTGGCCCTCGCCGAGCGCGGCGTGGCGAGCCAGATCCAGCTTCTTGACCAAGAGGAGGAGAACGCCGCCCTGCGCGAGGACCGGCTAAAGGCTGATGCGAAGAGGTTGCGCGACATCTTTGCGGCGGCGTCCAACCTGACGGCGGTGAGGGAGTTCCTGCCGGCCTCCTTCGCCCCCGCAGTGGCCAGCGCGGATGCCGCCCTGCGCCTGATCGACCAGGAGCCGAACGGCGGCTGGGTGGCCCGGCACCGCCGGGACCTGGAGGCGCATCTACAGACGGTGCGCGGGCTGGCCGGTCTGTCAGAGCGGCTCGCCCCGGTGCTGGAGGACAAGCAGGGGGATCTCGATGACCGGCGCCGTGCCAGGAAGGAGTTGGAGGGAAAGCTCCAGCAGACGGCGGGCGGCGGAGCGCCCCTGTCCTCCCACACTCGCGCCCTGATGCGCTTGCTGGAGGAGGTGGGGATTGCCGCAACGCCACTCTGCGACGTGGCCGAGGTCAGCGATGAAGAGTGGCAGTTCGCCGTCGAGGCCCTCTTGGGCTTGCAGCGCGAGGCACTGATCGTCGAACCGGCCCGGGTCCGGCAGGCCAACGACATCCTGTTCAGGAACCGCAACAAGCACGGCCTGCACCGCTGCCGCCTAGTCAAGACGACAGCCACGGCGGAGGTGGACGCGATGGTTGATGCGGACAGCCTTGCGGCGGTGGTGACGACCGACAATCCACATGCCCGAGCCTATATCGCCGTCAATATCGGCGGCTACAAGCGCGTCGATTCGGAAGCCGAGCTGGAACGCGCACGCCGGGCCATCATGCGCGATGGCAAAGCCACAGCCGGCATGGCCTATCGCGTCCAGAAGGATGTTGACCTCATCTTCGGCCGCCGGGCACGTGACGCCACCGCCGCCAAGCTCCGCGCCGACTTCGGGGCCGCCAAGGCGGAGGTGGCGACGCTGTCGGCAGAGGTGCGCAAGCTGGACCAGGCAATCCGGGTGGCGCAGGAGATCAGCACTTTTTCCTGCGACCTGACGAGCCTGGCCGAGGCGTACGACGAACTGGAGCGACGGGCACGCGAGCGCCGGGGGCGTCGCCAATCCGTGCTCGCCAGTGAGGATGGTGAGTTAGCCCGGGAGGTGGATGATCTCAAAGGCGAGGTCGCGCGACGGAAAGAGGAACTCGATGAGACCAAGGGCCAGCTGACGAAGGCAGACAAAGCGGTTACCCGCGCTGAAATGGCCTGGGACGACGCCCGCAAGAAGCTCAAGCAGGCCGTCGGTGCCAAGCGCTGCGCCGCCGCCATGCTGGCCGATGACCGCCTGGCTGACATCCTGAAACATGTGCCGGCCTCCGCCGATCACCCTCTTGGGCTTCTGAACCGCTACAAGGGCTGGCGGCTGAAGTACGCGCAGGCGCCGGAAGAGGCCCTTGTGGCCTTCGCCGCGGAGGTCGACAGCCATACGCAGGCCCTGCGCGACTTCGACAGCCGCATATTCCAGGCCGGCAACGCGGCGCGCCGCCGGTACGACGACTACCTGCGCCAATACCACATCGAACGGCCCATGCGGGACGACGACGATTTCCTGCTCGACCTGCAGAGCATCGTGCTGCAGTACAACCGCCTCGACCAGAACGAGCTGCGCCATTACCTGGAGCAGGCGCGCGTGGCCGAGCGCGAAATGGTCTTCGCCATCAA
>CAZFRK010000251.1:0-5175 GCA_964521375.1 uncultured Rhodobacterales bacterium | reverse complement strand
AGGTCGAAGATGATGAACAGGATGGCCACCAGATAGTAGCGCACGTCGAACCGGGTTCGCGCGTCATCGAAGGCCTCGAAGCCGCATTCGTAGGCCGAGTCCTTTTCGACGTCCGGGCGTTGCGGCGCAACGACATAGGACGCCAGGATCGCGATGACCGAGATAGCGCCCGCGATCCCGAGGAAAATCAGGATCGGCAGATATTCGCGGAGCAGGTCCTCCATGGGCGGGCTCCTAACCTCCTGGTTCGGGCGGAGACTGGTCCTTCCCGGCGCTTCGGACGTTT
Organism: uncultured Rhodobacterales bacterium; assembly: GCA_964521375.1. GTDB lineage: Bacteria > Pseudomonadota > Alphaproteobacteria > Rhodospirillales > Rhodospirillaceae > CAZFRK01. The sequence continues at coordinate 4,889 of CAZFRK010000251.1, read as the reverse complement.
CCGGAAGCCGACGGCCTCCTGTCCCCACCTGATCGGGGACGGACATTCCGAAGCGGACCGTGAAGGCTTTCACCTTCCGCGCCTCTGACACATTCCGCCGCGCGACACATCCCCACCCCTCCGGGTAGCCCCGGACCCGGGGCACGTCGCCGCAGACTGATCGCCTCGCGGCGGGATCGGCGACGCGGGGGAAGCGAGACCTCCCCGCGCGGAATTGCCGTGATCTAATCCGCCGACCGGCCCGAAGTCAAGCACGCAGGGTCGCGAGGGCCATGCGGACCACACCGCCACAAAGGGCTGGCCCGCCGGGCGGGGAGCGCCGCGGGACGTCACCGCATTTTTACATTTCCGATGTCGATGGCCGGTTGGGTCCACGGACCGGACGCGCTATACAAAAGGGAAAGGACAGTCTACCGGAGCGCCGAAAGCGTGCCGTCCACCTTCGTCAGCCGAGAGGTCTACTACGCTCCCACGCAGATGTTCGCCCTGGTGGCGGACGTCGAACGCTATCCGGAATTCGTCCCCTTCTGGCAGGCGGTCCGGGTGCGCAACCGCCGGGACGACGGCTACCACACGGACCAGATCGTGCGCCTGGGGCCGGTTCGGCACACCTTTTCGACCGATACGCGCCTGAACACGCCGACCGAGATTCACGTCTTCAGCAAGGACAGCCCCTTCCGCTCCATGTCGCTGCACTGGACCTTCGATTTGGCGGAAGACAACGGCTGCCGCATCAATCTGGACGCCCAGTTCGAGTTGCGTTCCCTGGCTCTCAGGGCTCTCGGCGCCATCCTGTCGCGGGACTCGATCCTGCGCATGATCGACGCCTTCGAGACCCGCGCGCGATCCGTCTACGGCCCCCCCCCTCACGAAAGCCACGACTGACCTTTCCGGGATCATCGCCCTTGGCAAGGCCGGGACGATCTCCCAAGTTAGCAAGACTGTTTGACCACAAAGGATATATGGTTCGTGAGCCGTTCCGATCCCGCAGCCGCGACGCCCGCCGCCACGCCCGACGCCCGCAAACCCTCTACCAATACCGAAGGCGTCGTGGTTCCCCTGAACGGCGAAGTCCCGGACTACCTGCGGGACACCTACACGTGGGCCTACCTCAGCAGTCTGGGGACGCGGCTGTTCGACCATCAGGTGATCGTCAACGCGATCCTGTGGGGCAATGCCCGACGCCTGATCCGTTGGGTGACGGAGGTCCTCGAGCCGGGCCAGCGCGTGATGCAACCGGCGGCGGTCTACGGCCAATTCTCGCGGACGGTGGCCGACACGCTGGGGCCGGACGGCCACCTTGAGGTTTCCGACGTCGCCCCCATCCAGGTGGCTTTGACCCGTCGCAAGCTTTCGGGCGTCGCCCAGGCGGAGGTCGCCTGCATCGACGCGACGACTCCCGGACGCGGTCCCTACGACGCCGTGACCTGTTTCTTCCTGCTTCATGAAGTGCCTGAAGACATCAAGACGCGGGTGGTCGACGCCATGCTGGACGCCATCGAGCCGGGCGGTCAGGTGGTCTTCGTCGACTACCACCAACCCCATGCCCTGCATCCCCTGCGGCCCGTCATGGCCTTGGTGTTCCGAACCCTGGAACCCTACGCCCGCGCGCTCTGGACCCGCGACATCCGCTCCTACGCGACGAACCCCGACCGCTTCACCTGGGAAAAGGACACCCTTTTCGGGGGCATGTATCAGCGCGTTATTGCGAAATGTCATGGCTGACATGCGCGGTATCTGAAGCGAATCGACACACGCGCATGGCGCCGCGTGCTATCGTTCCTTTCATGAGGAATGCCTAAAGCACGCTTCTCGCGAACCTCTTGGGAGCCTGGGCTCCCTCCGCGCCGGGTTCGACGCGCCGGGACTCGGGCGCCCCCACGACAGACAGAGGGGGGACGCCATGCAATCCGTTCACACAAAGGCCCGCGCGGCATCGGGGGCGTCGTCGCCCGTCCGCCGCCTTATGGCCGCCGCCACCGTCGTGGCCGCGCTGACCGCCGCGTCTCAGGCGTCGGCGCGACAGCCGGTTGGAGCCATGCCCGGGGCGACGCCGGCCCTCGTCGAGACCACCACGGCGGATCACTCCAAGTTCAAGGAGCTTCAAGGCCCCTTCGACAGCGGACCCGAGGTGACGCGGGCCTGCCTGCGATGCCATACCGAGGCCGCCAGCCAGATCCAGCACACCACCCACTGGACCTGGGCCTTCCGTCATCCCGTGACCGGTCAGGACCTGGGAAAGCGCAACGTCATCAACAACTTCTGTGTCGCGACGGCGACCAATTGGCCGCGTTGCACCAGCTGCCACGTGGGATACGGCTGGACGTCCGACGACGTCCCTCCGCGGGACGAAGCGGCGGTCGATTGCGTCGTCTGCCACGACACCACGGGAACCTACAAGAAGTTCCCGACCGGGGCGGGCCATCCGGCCTACGAACCCAAGGAATTCCCCCCCAAGTCCGGCAAGATCTGGCGACCGCCCGATCTGGTGAAGGTCGCCCAGAGCGTCGGCCAGCCGTCCCGCGACACCTGCGGCGCCTGCCACTTCTTCGGCGGCGGCGGCAACGGCGTGAAGCACGGCGACCTCGACAGCTCCCTCTTCAAGCCGACCAAGGCGCTGGACGTGCACATGGGCGTCGACGGGCTGAACTTCACCTGTCAGACCTGCCACACGACCGGCAGCCATGAGGTCACCGGCAGCCGCTACACGACCAAGGCCGTCGACCGCGTCGGCGTCGACGTTCCCGGACGGACGGACAATACGCGGGCGACCTGCGAGTCCTGCCACGGCCAGACGCCGCATCGCGCCGAACACGCCAAGCTCGACGACCATACCGACAAGGTCGCCTGCCCCACCTGCCATGTTCCGGAATTCGCCCGCGGCGGGGTGAAGACCAAGATGTGGTGGGACTGGTCGACCGCCGGAAAGAAGAACGACCAGGGCAAGCCCTATGTGGTCCAAGAGGACGGCTATGCCGTCTACGACTCCAAGAAGGGCGATTTCGTCTGGAAAGCCGACGTCGTTCCCGAATACCGATGGTTCGATGGGGAGATGCGCTACACCCTGTTCGGCGAACCGATCGATCCGTCGGGCATCGTGCGCATCAACGGCTTCGGCGGCGCCTACGACGATCCCGACGCCCGTATCTGGCCCTTCAAGATCATGCGCGGACGTCAGCCCTACGACACCGCCAACGACATCCTGGCCGTCCCCCACCTGTTCGGTTCCGACGACGGGGCCTTCTGGAAGACCTACGACTGGCCGCGCGCCATCGAGATCGGCATGGAGGCGCGCGGCGCGACCTTCAGCGGCGCCTATGACTTCGTGGAGACCGAATACGCTTGGCCGATCACCCATATGATCGCGCCCAAGGCGCAGGCCCTGCGGTGCAACCAATGCCACCGCCTCGACGGTCGCCTGGCCGAATTGACCGGCTTCTACATGCCGGGTCGCGATTCTTACGCCTGGCTGAGCGTCGCGGGCTGGTGGGCCGCCGGTCTGACTCTGGCGGGCGTTGTCCTTCACGCGCTCCTTCGCATCATCGGCGTCGGACGAGTCGGCAGGAAAGGATGAAGGCCATGACCGACCGAGAAATCGTCTTCACCCGCTTCGAGCGGTTCTGGCATTGGGTTCAGGCGGTGCTGATCGTCCTGCTGATGACCACCGGCTTCGAGGTCAACGGCGCCTACGCCCTCCTAGGCTACGAGGAAGCCGCCGCCTGGCACCGGGTCTTCGCGTGGACCCTGATCGGCCTGTGGGTCTTCGCCATCTTCTGGCATCTGGTGACGGGCGAGTGGAAGCAGTACATCCCGACCACCGAAAAAATGGTCGCGGTCCTGCGCTACTACAGCGTCGACATCTTCAACCCGGACGCGGAGCATCCCTGGCGCGCAAGCCCGCTCGCCAAGCACAACCCCCTGCAACGCATCGCCTATCTGACCTTTACCATCGCCGTTACGCCGGTCTTGGTGGTCACCGGGCTCCTTTATATGTACTATAACGACTGGGCAGCCTGGGGGCTGAACGGCTGGAGCCTGGGTGTCGTCGCCGGCATTCACACCGCCGCCGCCTTCGCCATGCTCGTCTTCTTCATCGCTCACGTCTACATGGCCTTCACCGGCAAACCGGCGACGGCCTATCTGGAGGCCATGATCACCGGATACAAGCCGCGACGCCACTGACCCGGCAATCGGGCGGTCGCCATTCAACCCTGACGGCGCCCGCTCGTTTCAAATCAGCCACAAGGCCAAGGCGGTTTGGTTAAATCTTTAGAAATCCAGCAAAATTCACTCCTGCCCCTGGGCGCTTCGTTTGGCGCCTTCGGGCAGTTCCGCTATGATGACTCCGTCAGTGGACGCGGTGGCGCGCATCCACCTGCCAGGCAGAGGAGAGTTCCCGCATGGACGTGATTAAGACCGATGTCGCCATTGTCGGCGCCGGTGGCGCCGGACTGCGCGCCGCCATCGCCGTCGCCGAGGCCGACCCCTCGCTGAAGGTCGCTCTGATTTCCAAGGTCTACCCCATGCGGTCGCACACGGTGGCCGCGGAAGGCGGCGCCGCGGGCGTGGCGAAGGACAACGACAGCCTGGAAAACCATTTCAACGACACCGTTTCGGGCGGCGACTGGCTGACAGACCAGGACAGCGTCGAGTTCTTCGTCAACGAGGCGCCGAAGGAATTGCGCCGCGTCGAGCATTGGGGCTGTCCGTGGTCCCGCCAGCCCGACGGCAAGGTGGCCGTGCGCCCCTTCGGCGGCATGAAGATCGAACGCACGTGGTTCGCCGCCGACAAGACCGGCTTCCACCTGCTGCACACCCTGTTCCAGACGTCGCTCAAGTACCCCTCCATCGAGCGCTTTGACGAGGTCTACACCACCGACCTGCTGGTC
>CAZFRK010000250.1:1225-5245 GCA_964521375.1 uncultured Rhodobacterales bacterium | reverse complement strand
GTCGGCGGCGACAAGATGGACGAGGCGATCATCGCCTACATCCGCCGCAACCATAACCTTCTGGTCGGCGAGGGCTCCGCCGAGCGCATCAAGAAGGACATCGGCTGCGCCTGCCCGCCCGAAGAGGGCGAGGGCCGCACCATCGAGATCAAGGGTCGCGACCTGATGAACGGCGTGCCCAAGGAACTGATCATCTCCGAGCGCCAGATCGCCGAGAGCCTGTCCGAGCCGGTCAGCCAGATCGTCGAGGCCGTCAAGGTCGCCCTGGAACACACCGCCCCGGAACTGGCCGCCGACATCGTCGACAAGGGCATCGTCCTGACCGGCGGCGGCGCCCTGCTGACCAACCTGGATTACGTCCTGCGCGTGTCGACCGGTCTGCCGGTCTCCATCGCCGACGATCCGCTGTCCTGCGTGGCGCTGGGCACCGGGCGCGCGCTGGAAGAGATGAAGAAGCTGAAGAACGTCCTGACGTCCATGTACTAAGGCGTCCGCGCGCATGGTCGCGCGGGATTGGAGGAGGCGCGGGCCGGATTGGCGGCCCGCCGCCAGACGGAAGGGAAGACCTCGGTGAAGCAGCCCGCGGGAAGCGTGTCGCGTCTCGGTCATCTGCGCACCTTGTTCGGGCGTTTCGCCTTCGTTCTGCTCATCGGCGCCTCGTTCGCGCTGATGCTGCTGGGCAAGGCGGACACCTATCTGGTCGAGCGCATGCGCACCGCGGTGTCCGACGCCGTGACGCCGGTGGTGGACGCCATGTCGCGTCCGGCGGTCTTCGTCTCGGGCGTCGTCGACAACGTGCGGGAGCTGACCGCCGTCCGCGAGGAAAACGCCCGCCTGCGTCTGGAGAACGAGCGCCTTCAGCAATGGCAGACCGCCGCCCGTCGGCTGGAGGCGCAGAACGACAGCCTCAAGGGGCTTCTCAACTTCGCGCCCGAACCGCAGGCGGCCTATGTGACCGCCCGCGTGGTGGCCGATACCGGTGGCGCCTTCGCCCATTCCCTGCTGGTCACGGCGGGCGGGCGGCAGGCCGTCGAGAAGGGCGAGGCGGTGATCTCCGGCGAGGGGCTGATCGGCCGGGTCGCTGAGGCCGGGGACCGCTCCTCGCGCGTGCTGCTGATCTCCGACATCAACTCGCGCATTCCCGTCGCCGTCGGCAACGTGCGTCAGCGCGCCATCCTGGCCGGCGACAACACCGTGCGGCCCAAGCTTCTGTTCCTGAAGTCCGTGGGCACCATCAGCCCCGGCGACCGCGTGGTGACCTCCGGCGACGCCGGGGCCTTCCCGCCGGGCCTGCCGGTGGGCGTGGTGACCAGCGTGCAGGAGAACGAGGTCCGCGTCGAACCCTTCTTCCAGCGCGATCGTCTGGACTACGTGCGGGTCGTCGACTACGGCCTGACCGGCATCCTGCGGGACGTGGCCCCCGAACGTCAGGCGTCGGCCAAGGTGCCGCTGCCGGGCGGCGACGACTGAGGACGAGGGGAAGCGGCGCCATGCGCCCCACGGTTTGGCATAGGGTCGATGTCCTGCTGCGCCATCAGGTGCCGGTGCTGCTGACGCTGCTCCTGCTCCTGGTGTCGGTGGTGCCCGCCCATGTGCCGGGCCTGACCCGCTTCGGGCCGATGCTGACCATGATCTCGGTCTACTATTGGGCGGTGCATCGGCCGGACCTGATGGGCTACGGTACCGTCTTCGCCATCGGCCTGCTGGAGGACCTGGTGGCCGGGACGCCGCTGGGGGTCGGGGCGCTGAGCCTTCTGGTGGTCCAGGGCGTCGTGGTGTCGCAGTACAAGTTCTTTTACGGCAAGGCCTTTACCGTCACCTGGTGGGCCTTCATCCTGATCGCGGCGGGCGCCGTGGTGGTCAAGTGGCTGTGCGTTTCCATCGTCTACGGAAGCGTCCTGGACAGCGACGCGGCCCTGATGGCCTATCTTATGACGGTGGCCTTCTATCCGCCCGTGGCGTGGCTTCTGGCGCGGACGCAACTGGCGTTCCTGCGCGACCTGTGACGGCTGAGAGCCGGGGACGTTTGGACGGTACCGATGGTCGGTCTGCATCGAGATGGTGATCGCGCGAAGCTGTTCACCCGCCGCCTGGTGATGCTGGGGGCGGGCAAGGCGGCGCTCGTCTCGGCGCTGGTCGGGCGCATGTACTACCTGCAAATCGTCGAGGCCGAGAAGTATCGCACCCTGGCCGAGGAAAACCGCATCAACCTGCGGCTCCTGCCGCCGCCGCGCGGTCCCATCGTCGACCGCTTCGGCGTGCCCATGGCGCGCAATCAGCAGAACTTCCGCGTCCTTCTGGTCAGCGAGCAGGCCCGCGACGTGGAGCACACCCTGGAGGCGCTGGGCACCATCATTCCGTTGTCCGACAGCGACCGCCAGCGCGTCATCCGCGAGGTCCGCCGCAAGCGCAGCTTCGTGCCGGTGCCGGTGCGGGAAAACCTGTCCTATCACGAGATGGCCCGCATCCAGGTCAACGCGCCCGACCTGCCGGGCATCATCACCGACGAGGGCCTGGCCCGCTACTATCCCTTCGCCGAGCAGGCGGCCCACGTCCTGGGCTACGTGGCGGCGGTGTCGGAAGACGAACTGACCGGCGACCCGCTGCTGGAGCTGCCCGGCTTCCGTATCGGCAAGGGCGGCATCGAACGGGAATTCGACCTCGCCCTGCGCGGCAAGGGCGGCACCAGCCAATTGGAGGTCAACGCCGTCGGGCGCGTCATCCGCGAACTGTCGCGCGAAAAAGGCGAGCCGGGCGCCGAGATCGAGCTGACCCTGGACTCCCGCATCCAGACCGCCGCCTTCGAGGCGCTCGGCGAGCAGAGCGGCACCTGCGTGGTGATGGACGTCATGACCGGCGACGTGCTGGCCTGCGCGTCGCGTCCGGCCTATGACCCCAACGCCTTCAACCGCGGCCTGACGCCCGAGGAATGGAAGACCCTGGTCGGCAATCCCAAGGCGCCGCTGACCAACAAGCCCATCGCCGGGCAGTACGCCCCCGGCTCGACCTTCAAGATGATGGTCGCCATGGCTGGTCTGGAGGCCGGGGTCATCAAGCCCGAACAGACCGTCTTCTGCCCCGGTCACATGACCCTCGGCAATGCCCGGTTCCATTGCTGGAAGCGCGGCGGCCACGGCCATATGAACATGACCGACGCCCTGAAGCATTCCTGCGACGTCTATTTCTACGAGGTGGCGAAGCGGCTGGGCGTCGACCGCATCGCCGACATGGCCAACCGCTTCGGCCTGGGTCAGGAAACCGGCATCAACCTGCCCGGCGAGCGGTCGGGCCTGATCCCGACGCGGGCCTGGAAGCAGGCCGCCCTGGGCGACGTCTGGCATTCCGGCGAGACCCTGATCGCCGGGATTGGCCAGGGCTATATCCTGACCACGCCGCTGCAACTGGCGGTCATGGCCTCGCGCATCGCCAACGGCGGGATCGCCGTTTCGCCGCGCCTGACCAAGCGCGATATCTCGCCCGACGGACTGTTGGTGGATCGCGAACCGCCCGTCAACGCCGACGTGGGGGTGTCGCGCGGCGCTCTCCAGATCGTCCAGCGCGGCATGTGGGAGGTGGTCAACGCCCCCGGCGGCACCGCCGGACGGTCGAAGATCGACGCCGCGCTCGGGGAGATGGCGGGCAAGACCGGCACCGCCCAGGTGCGCCGCATCTCCAAGGCCGAGCGCGAGGCGGGCGTCTTCAAGAACGAGGATCTGCCCTGGGAGCGGCGCGACCACGCGCTGTTCGTCTGCTACGCCCCCTTCGCCGCGCCGCGCTACGCCATCTCCGTGGTGATCGAGCACGGCGGCGGTGGCTCGGCGGTGGCCGCCCCCATAGCGAAGGCGGTGATGGAGGAAACCCTACGCCTGGACCCGGCCCGCAACAGCCCGGCGGTGGCCGCCGGGGTGGGCGCTCGGGTCGGAGCGGGCGCCGGTGCCGGTGGGGGGGCCGGTGCCGCTGGCGCGGGCGAAGCCGGAACGGCGGAGGCGTCCGACGCGTCCGAGGTGGCGACGGCGGAAC